>NZ_JAUBQS010000108.1:0-10353 GCF_036701355.1 Microcoleus sp. Pol12B3 | reverse complement strand
AAAAAATCCGCTCAGCAAGATTAGTAGAAAGAGCAAGAACTTTCTGGCGTTAGACCGAGTGCCATCTGCTATGCCTTTAAAAAATTGAAAATTACCAGTAAAAAAACAATTTAGCTATCAAGAAAGAGATCGAGAATCCAGAATAAAATATTACAGAAATCTGAGAGAATTAATTAAAATTTATGGCAGTAAAAGCATTGTATTTATTGATGAATCTGGATTTGAGGAATTTGAATGTTGTGTTTGTGCCTGGGTACAAAGAGGAAAAAAAGTCTATGGCGAAAGACCAGGAAAACTGGGAAAAAGAGAAAATTTAGTAGCAGCAAGAAGAAAAGGAAAGAAGGACTTAATTGCACCAATGCTCTTTATGGGTAGTTTGAATGCAGAAGGATTTGAAGGATGGTTATCTTTATATTTGTTACCAGATTTAACAAGTCCATCTATATTAATTATGGATAATGCACCCATTCATCGTAAGACAGTCATTAAACTATTGGTTGAGGAGGCGGGTCATCAGATAATATTTTTACCAAAATACTGTCCTGACTTAAATGATATTGAGCATGATTTTAGTGCATTAAAGAGAGCTAAAATGTATGCGTCTCCTGGCACATCTCTTGATGAAATTATTCGTGCTTATTGTGCATAAAAAGTTTCTCATACTTATTTGAAATGACTATATGGAGTCGTAGAGCCAGCAACAGGTGAACAATATTATCAAGAATTTGCTCAGCTTAATTACAACTGTTTTCAGGAGTTTTTAAATGGATTTAGTCAAAAACACTGAGAAAGCTTCAATCTAATTATCATGGATAATGGTAGCTTCCATAAAGCTCTATTATTAGACTGGCATGACCATGTAATGCCAATATATTTACCTGCATATAGTCCTGAATTGAATCCGATTAAAAGATTGTGGGAACATACAAAAAAAGACCTCAAGTGGGAAAATTATTCGAGTTTAGATAAACTCAAAGAACAGGTAAATAGAATTATCAAATCTCTCACGAATGAAGAAGTTTTATCTCTCTGTGGTTGGGACTATATCCTTGAAGCTATATTTAGTGCAACTTCATAGTAACTTGGTATAAGTTGTCCAGAGTCTCCGATAACCATAGTGGTTTCCATCTTTCAATCTCCGTTTAGTTTCTTTGAATCCTGTTTATAGTTTAAGACATGTCAGAAGTGGGCTACCATTTTCAGGCGGTGTCATGTTGGGATATTCCTCAACCCTTATCCTCTGCATTACACAGGGCGTTCGCTTTCTCTGACTTCCTTTACCCCCTAGACAATTCGGCTGTGATTACTCTTGGCTTACTCTCTTGTTTCGACCTTAAGAGAGAGTCTATTGGGCTTACCGTGTTTCGCTTTTGATAACCTGCGAAAAAGGTTGGGGTTCGGCTCATACTCCGATAGCTTTTTGAACTTCTTTATTAGACAGCGAAACTTCTAATAATCAGCTATTTACCTTTTGGTTAAGGTGTTCCAGCCTGATTTCACCTTTTCGTGTATCACGGAGCTAGATTAGTCGTTTACTTATCGTTAACCCTTCCTTTTCTTCCTCTTGCATACACTACCGATTTAGGCTATCAGCTTAGATGCTTGTGTGGTCTGCACTCCAACGATTTTATTACTTACTTTCGTTGTGACCGGACTCGGATTGAGTCTTTTACACGAGGACTGAGGAGAAGTACCCCAGAGAGAGACGGCTCTCTACTCATCAAATGCGACTTTGCACGTCGCGGTTCACATTACACAGCCTCTTTCTGAGCTTCAGATAGGGGCTTTGTTGTTTTTGCTGATTAAGTTGCCATACCTGTTAAACTAATTTCGATCGCCCTCAACCCTCAACACGATTTGATGCTATGTGGGACAAAATTGCCGCGCACATCTGTGAAACAACCGGAGAAACATTTTCTCTCGACAATCGGCGTTCTGTCAGCGGTGGCTGCATCAATCAAGGCTATTATATCAGCAGCAGTTCCCGCGCTTACTTCGCGAAAATCAATCAAGCTTCCCAAGTCGCGATGTTTGAAGCTGAAGCGCTGGGTTTGCAGCAAATGGGGGAAACCCAGACGATTCGAGTGCCTGAGCCGATTTGCTGGGGAATAGAGGGAAATTCAGCTTATATTGTGCTGGAATGGCTGGATTTGGGAAGTCGCGGTGGCGATCGAGCTTGGGAAGAAATGGGGCGAAAACTCGCCGAAATGCACAAATACACCCCCCCCAACCCCCCCTTGCTAAGCGCGAGAGAAGAGCCTAATTCGGGATTGTGGAGGGGAGTTTTTGGGTGGGATATTAATAATACGATCGGATCAACTATACAAATTAATAATTGGACGGCAAACTGGGCAGAATTTTGGGCAGAACATCGGATTGGTTATCAGTTAAAACTGGCTAGGCGTCGGGGCGGTCATTTTCCGCAAGGGGAACGTTTATTAGAGATGATTCCTGAATTGTTAGCTGGTTATGAACCTCAACCCTCGCTAGTTCACGGGGATTTGTGGGGGGGAAATGCGGGGGTGACATCTGCGGGGGAACCGGTGATTTTTGACCCGGCCGCATATTTGGGAGATAGAGAAGTTGATATTGCGATGACTGAGCTATTTGGTGGATTTCCGGCGCAGTTTTACCGGGGATATAATCAGGTTTGGCCTTTGGGTTCAGGGTATGAAGAACGCAAAAATGTTTATAATCTGTATCACATTTTAAATCATTTTAATTTGTTTGGTGGGAGTTACGAGTCCCAGGCGAATCAAATGATTAATCGAATTTTGGGTTAGTTAAGAATCAAATTCTTTTTTAACCACAGATGCACGCAGATAAACGCAGATTTAAGGTTTATCTGCGAGGGTTACAAGTTTATTTCTGCTTAGCAGCAGCTTTTTTATTTGCCTCTTTTTCGGCTTTTTTAGCTGCTTTTTCTGCTTCAAGTTTGGCTAACTTAGCTAGCTCTTTTTCCTCAGCAATTTTATCGAGATAGTAGTGGTAATCTCCCAAATAAGGGCGAAATTCTCCATCCCGAATCTCGACAATTTTGTTAGCTACTTGGGAGATGAAATAGCGATCGTGCGAAACGATTATTACGGTACCGTCATAATTCTGAATCGCTTCTTCCATCATCTCTTTCGCCGGAATGTCGAGGTGATTTGTAGGTTCGTCCAAAATTAGCAAATTCACAGGAGTCAACAGCATTTTTGCCAAAGCTAGGCGGGCTTTTTCGCCGCCGCTTAAAGCGCCAACCTGTTTGAATACTGTTTCGCCGGTAAACAAGAACCGCCCCAACAAAGTCCGAACTTCTTCATTTTTCCAGTCGGGTACTTCGTCGTGAATGGTTTCGATCACGCTTTTATTCAAATCTAAGGCTTCTGCCTGATTTTGTTCAAAGTAACCGGGGATGACGTTGTGACCTCCCAATTTGACTGTACCTTCAGAAGGCTTTTCTAAACCCATAATAAGTCGCAGCAGGGTTGATTTTCCCGCGCCGTTGGGGCCGAGAAAGGCTATGCGATCGCCCCTTTCAATTAACAAGTCTGCTCCCAAGAATAGGATTTTTTCGCCGTAGGTGTGCACCAAATCTTCAATTATTGCTACTTCGCGGCCGCTGCGGGGTGCGGGGGGAAAGCGGAAATGCAAAGTTTTTAATCCGCCGGTGGGCGCTTCGATGCGTTCGATTTTGTCTAACTGTTTCTCGCGGCTTTTGGCTTGGGTACTGCGAGTGGCGCTGGCGCGGAATTTTTCTACGAATGCTTGCTGTTTTTCGAGTTCTTTTTGCTGGCTTTCGTAGGCGCTGAGTTGGGCTTCTCTGGCTTCTGCTTTTTGCAGCAGGTAGGAGGAGTAGTTGCCAAGGTAGGTGCTGGAAACACCGCGTTCGGTTTCGACGATTTGAGTGCAGAGCCGATCGAGAAATTCTCGGTCATGGGATACGATTACCATTGGGGTTGTCAGCCCTTTGAGGTATACTTCCAGCCATTCGATGGTTTCTAAGTCGAGGTGGTTGGTAGGTTCGTCTAGTAGCAGAATGTCGGGTTTTTGCAGGAGAATTTTGCCCAAACTCATCCGCATTTGCCAGCCGCCGCTGAAGGCGCTGACTAATCGATCGCCATCTTCGGGTTCAAATCCGATTTCGGGCAGAATTTTCTCGATTTGGGCTTCTAAACCGTAGCCGTTTAAGCCTTCAAATTGCCGTTGCAGCCGATCCATTTTGTGGATCAGTTCGTCGAGATTTTCTGGAGAGGAGTTTTCCAAGTCTCGATGGACTTGCATTAGGGATTCATGGACTTCGTTGGCTTCGCTGAAGGCACGCCAAAATTCTTCTTTGACGGTGCGAGTCGGATCTACTTCAAATTCTTGGGAGAGGTAGGCGATGTGCAAGCTGGCGGGGCGAATAACTTCCCCGGCGGTGGGTTCGATTTCGCCGGCGATGATTTTGAGTTGGGTGGATTTACCGGCACCGTTAACGCCGACTAAGCCGATGCGATCACCTGGCTTGACTTCCCAGGTGACATCTTTGAGTACGACGCCTGTGGGGTAAATTTTACTGATGTGTTCGAGTCGCAGCATTGTTGTGGGGACTGGGGAAGGGCAGGTTTAGCGGCGGATGGGATGCCGGCGCTGAGGTCGAGTTAATCTTAACAAATTTTAATTATATTTAGCGTCTTGCCAGATTTTGATTTGGTAGGAGTTACGCGAAGAAACGGGGTTTCTCTGAAAAATCGCAGATTCTGGGCTAGAGATATAGGAAGAAGCCGGGTTTCTGGCCTGGATGTGGGTTCAGGACTATTTAGTGGGGCGATCCTCTTCGAGGGCTTCGCTAACGGGCGATCGTGTTGTTTCAGATTGAATTTCTCGAATAATGGTTGAGACTTCTGCACATTATAATAGTCAGTGTCAACCTCGATAGCAAAAGAGAGCGATTGTGCCAGCAAGAGACATTTATCATCAAGTTGTCAAACAGGCTCTCATTAAGGCTGGCTGGACAACTACCCATGATACGTATCCCTTGGCTTGGGCGAAGAGAAACCTATTGATCTTGGTGCCGAAGAGCTATTAGCTACTGAGAACAACGATCGCAAAATAGCCGTTGAAGTTAAAAGTTTTATCATAGAGTCTAGAATTGCAGATTTAGAGCAAGCTTTGGGTCAATATACTCTTTACTATGACATCTTAAAATGGACGTAATCAGAAACACAACTGTATCTTGCAATTCCACTAAATGCTTTTACAGAGATTTTTGATGGAGAAAAATCTGGTCAGATATTGCTAGATAATAACCGCCTAAATTTGTGTTTTTTTTTCAAGCCAAAAATAGAGAAAATAGTACCAGGGATAGCTTAAATAATTATCGCAAACTTGTTAAGCATCTCCTTACTGAATACGCTGAGATTCCCATTTTTGACAGTTGTATCCAAAATGAAATAAATTTTGATTTGGAAAATGACCGTTATATGTTAATAAATATAGGTTGGTTTAATGAGCAGCGTATTCACCATTGCGTGATTCATATTGATATTATTGACGGTCAGGTGTGGATTCAAGCAAATAATACCGATCGCCTGATTGCTGAGGAGTGAGTTGCAGCGGGAGTTCCTGCCGAATCAATTGTTTTGGGACTTCTACCGCCTGATGTTAGACCTTATACTGCTTATGGAGTGCCTACTAGGGAGCAGCAGCGAAAATCCTTGAAAGTATGATGGAGTGCAAGCGATTTGAGTGGGAGGGCGATTCCCTACGGGATAGCTTCGCTTCACGTACTTCAAAAACTTTTAAAGCAAGCGATAGGAGAAGGTTGTAGAAAAGTGAGGGTGAGAAGGTGCGATCGCCCTGGGATCGGGTGCGAGCGTTTTGACGGGGCGACAAGCAAGTGGAAAGACTTACAAGACTTACGGTTTGAGTTGATATACCTCAAAAAAGATCGGAGTCGGTGTGTTCGGTGATGTTTTTTGGGTTTCTCTCGTGGAAAATGAGGCTGCATCGGGCGCTCGCTACCGATCATATGAGTGAATAAACCTGTCAATAATCCCCTATCTTTTTCGTAGTTCAGCAGTCTTAATGCTCTTATAATCAAAGTTTCAGAGGCGTTCTCATCCCCTAAGTGCCTTTCGTAAAGCTAAGTTTTGCTAAGATGTAATAAATATAGTCATTTCAAATAAAAAAGAGACACTATTGAGCGTAGTAGGCACAGATGAGTTCATCTAAAGATGTGCCAGGAGGAGCATACATTCTGGCTCGCTTTAAGGCACTAAAATCGTGTTCAATATCGTTCAGATAGGCGAGAATATTTCGGGAGAAAAAGAACTTGATGACCCGTTTCCTCTAGCAGTTCTCGAATCGCTGTTTTTCGATGAATCGGTGCATTATCCATGATTAATATAGATGGCTTTGTTAGAGAGGGTAATAAATATAAAGATAACCACCCTTCAAAGCCTTCTGCATTGAGGCTTCCCGTAAAAACCATTGGGGCAATTAAGTCCTTTTCTCCTTTGCGTCTTCCGGCTACTAGATTTTCTCTTTTTCCCCGTTTGCCGGACTTTTCACCAGATTTTTTTTTCCTTTTTTTGACCAGCCAAATGCACAATCGTGAAACTCTTCAAATCCTGACTCATCAATCAATAAAAACCAGACTTTGACTTCCAGATACTTTAATCAATTCTCTCAGATATCTGTAGTATTTCATTCTTGCTTCTCGGTTTCTCTCCTGGTAACGAAGTTGTTTTTTTTTCGAGTAATTTTAATTTCTTTAAGAGCCTAAGATATGGCACTTGGTCTTACTCCAAACTTCATGGCTCTGTCGATTAATCTGGCATCTGAATTCTCTTTTACCTCCTTTTCTAAGGCTTGCCCATCTAGTTTTCTCTTACGCCTTTTTACCTGTGTGGCTCTAAGGTCTGTCCGACCCAGCCACCGATATATCGTTGCCACAACTACCTGAAAAAGTCCGATCGCTTGAGCGATACGACCGCCATTTTCTACATAATCCACTACTCTTTTTCTCAATCAATACTGTAAGACATTTTCCTAGCGGCTTCACTATTTTTATTCATTTTACCTCATTTTTAAATAGTCTCATACTTATTTGAAATAACTATAACTCTTGGACGTGTTGCCCAATCAATGTTGTCGGTTTTAGTTGACATTGGTACTCCTACGAAAATGCCTAAACAGAGGGGAAAATCCCCCGGCTGGGAAAAAGGAAAAGTACGTACTAAGTCACCGTGCTATCCCACTGTTAAAAAACGGGTTTCTCGACGCAAAAAGTGTTCAATATTAGCTGTTTAATCTTCTACCTATTGAATTTTTGAGCAACAGCTTGCCTTCTATTCAAAGGCAGCTAGTTTTAGCTGCGACCATTTTTTAGTCTAAACTCCAGCTATTAACAGAAGTACAAAAACTAAAAGCAAATTTACAGGAAAATCGCGACTAAATATATCAGTAACTAGATGTACCTACTCCACTAAAGCCAGCCGCTGAGCCTCCAACAATTCCTGAATCCCCGTTTCTGCCAAATCCAAAATTTGATTTAACTGACTCCGGCTGAAACTTCCCTCTTCCGCAGTTCCCTGAATTTCGATGATATTCAAATCTCCATTCATTACCACATTACAATCAATTTCTGCCGCCACATCTTCAAGATAATTCAAATCTAAAAATGGCTCGCCTTCCAACAGTCCGACAGACACGGCCGCCACTTGACGAATAATGGGCGATCGCACCAAATCACCTTTTTGCACCAACTTATTTAAAGCATCAGCCACAGCCACAAACCCGCCAGTAATTGAAGTCGTGCGAGTCCCCGCGTCAGCTTGCAAAACATCGGCATCGACAAGTATGGTGCGTTCTCCCAATAATTGCATATCCAAGCACGATCGCAAACTGCGCCCAATCAACCGCTGAATCTCTTGAGTCCGTCCCGATAATTTCATAAATTCCCGCTCTTGTCGCTGCGGCGTAGAACCAGGCAACATTCGGTATTCCGCTGTTAGCCAACCTTGTCCGGTATTCTCCAGAAATCTCGGCACTCCCGGCTTGATTGTAACGCTGCAAAGTACCTGAGTATCGCCACTTTTTGCTAGCACGGAACCGCTAGCAAATTTAGTAAACTGTCGATCGAAACTAATCGGACGAAGTTGATTTGGTTGTCTGCCATCGGGACGCTGGAAAGACATAATATTTAGGTAATTGGTAATGGGTAATTGGGCATTAAACATTTAAAATTTGGTATTAATCTTCCGGCTTTTTTCATGCGTTAAATATGCAGTCATTCAATCTAAAATCTACAATCTAAAATCTAAAATGCTATGACGATTAGCCCTTAGCCTCGATTAATTTGAGAATATCCTGCTGGACTTGTTGTGGGGGTTGAGCGCCATCAATAGTTAACAATTTGTTGCGGTATTCGTAATACTCTAAAAGAGGAAGAGTGCATTCGTGGAACAAATCGAGCCGACGCTGTAAAATTTTAGGGTGGTCATCCGATCGATCGCGCTCGATCGACCTGCTCAGCAAAACCTCGATCGGCACTTTCAGCCAAACTGCCCAATCTAGCTCCTGCGCCAACTCCTCTAATAAAAAATCCAACTCCTCAGCTTGAAAAGCCGTTCGCGGATAGCCCTCCAACACCCAGCCATTAAAGACATCCCACAGCAGCAGCCGACGGCGAAAGAATTCAATCATAATTGCGTCGGGAACTAATTCCCCTCTTTCGACATAAGACACCGCCAGCTTGCCTAAATCTGTATCTTCTGCGATCGCCTCCCGTAGAATGTCCCCCACAGCCAGCAAAGGAAGGCTCAAATTGCTGCACAGTAGTTCAGCCTGAGTTCCCTTTCCCGCTCCTGGCCCTCCCAGAATCACCACTCTCACAGTCTCTGCTCCTAGTGCCGCGACATTCAAATTTTACGCGATGTGTGTACTTTTTCTTCAAAGCCCTGGACGCCACAAGGCTCTCATCACCTTGGTTTTTCACCCTATAACTGTATAAATGTCAAGCTCCACGCCGTATTTTGGTAAAAAACCCCGTTTCTGCGTAAGTGCTAATTGAGTTCAAAAATCGAACAAACGACTGCGAATGCCACTGTCGCGAGCTTTTGACAACTTGTATATATAGTGTTCGATCCGATGTGCACTCGGCCCCGTACACTATATATTGTCAAGCAGGCTTCAGCCACGCCAAGGTCGGAGCTGCACTCAAGACTTAGTTGCTGATTAAATATTGCCCTATGGTTGCTCAGTTACAAACCCCTAAACTCAATTTAAACCACAGCTTGCCCTACACAGTTCAAGGGCTGGTGCAAGTCTTTACAGGCCCGCACCGCTGCTTTTTTACCAGTGTCATGGCTCAGGCCCTCAGAATTGCAGGACAAGGATCTCCCGTGCTAGCGGTGCAGTTCCTCAAAGGGGGAATTAATCAAGGGCATCAGCATCCGGTGCGGCTGGGGCAAAATTTAGATTGGGTGCGCTGCGATTTGTCACGCTGCATTGAGAATGCTGATTTAGATGAGCTGGAGACGCGATCGATCGAACAATTGTGGCAGTATGTTCAAAATGCGGTGCGCGAAGGTCGTTATTCCTTAGTTATTCTCGATGAATTGAGTTTAGCGGTTAATTTGGGATTGATTCCCGAAGCCGAAGTGGTGGCATTGATTGACAACAAGCCACATCATTTGGATATGATTTTTACCGGGCCATCCATGCCGCAAATAATTTTGGATGTTGCCGACCAAATTACTGAAATTCGCCGCAGTTAAGGACAATGATTCAAGTTGCGATCGCTTTTTTAGCAGTCGCATTTTTTATGTAAAAAAACAGTATCAAAAAAAAGAGGCGATCGCTTAGCTCAAAGAGCGATCGCACGCTGATCAATTTACCAGCGACGTTACGCTTGAACTATCGGATCGAAAACAACACTCAATCGATCCGCCGGCACCATCCGCTTGAGAATTTTCAAGTGACCGTCTGCATCAGACCAACTGCGAAACTCACCCACAACCACCTTTTCCACATTTGGAAGCGAGCGAACTATAGTCCACGGCTTGAGACGTTTTTCTTGCAACATACTAGATAAATCTCCTGGGTAAATTGGAGCAAAAGCCAGTCCCCATGGTTGGCCACCGCCGAGGACTGGCTTTTGACTTTGCAAACTTGCCTTTCTCTAAGAACATAGCACAAAAAAAAGGGTTTGGGATTATATCTTACTTTTCGCTTTTTTTAGAGCTATTTTCTACCTAACAGATGATTCAACTCAAAACTTGTTAACTCTTTAATTCCCAAGGCTCTACTGAACTTATGGTTATAAGTTTATCTAATCAGACCAGCAAGCTAATACGCGATTCCTAAAATTATTAAAATTAGAAA
>NZ_JAUBQS010000017.1:0-124371 GCF_036701355.1 Microcoleus sp. Pol12B3 | reverse complement strand
AGTGCCTTAAAGCGAGCCAAAATGTATTCTCCTCCTGGCACATCTTTAGATGAACTCATCTGTGCCTACTGCGCTCACTAGTGTCTCTTTTTTATTTGAAATGACTATACTTTCAGCAGCAAATTTAAACCTCCGAGTCAAAAGGTTAATACCAGCTAATCTGCCTTATATATCATTTTAATTAGTTATAGTTTTTTTGATTAACCTTTAAAGTGTTTAATTGCTAGACTTAATGAGAGTTTTTAAGAAAATTCGTTTTTTTGACATAGGGTTAAAAATTTTTGCAACTCTTTATACATGGTGAGAATTAAATTTTGATAAAGACTCAATTATTACTTTGATAAAATGCCGATCAGATATTTTTAAGTCGTGGGTAAAGGGATTGATATCGCATCCAAGCCTCTTCTAGGGTTGGATCAACTGATTGCGGACTTGCAGCAAGCGTTGGTGCGGCTACCATTTTGATGGTGTCATTAGCATCTGCGTATACACCAATTCCGATACCCGCCAGTAGAGCAGCACCACGCGCGGAAGCAGCAGCAACTGTAGTTGCATAGAGGGGTATTCTTAATACATCAGTCAGTAATTGTTTCCAAGGCATTTCTGCCGTTCCCCCGCCTGCTAAACGCACTTCTGTGGCCTTAAAACCTGTTGCCTCAAGTGCCTCAAAACCTTGTCGCAAGGCAAAAGCAACTCCCTCTAAAGCTGCCCGCATCAGGTGCCCCTGTGTGTGATGAAGTCCCAGCCCCACCCATGCGCCGCGTACATAAGGGTCAAGGTGTGGAGTTCGCTCACCCGTGAGGTATGGCAAAAATGTCAATCCTTCACATCCTGGGGGAACAGAAAACGCTTTAGTATAAACTTGCTGCCAGCTCAAGCCGAGGATACCTCGCACCCACTCAAGCGCTAACCCCGCATTTTGCATGGCTGCAAGGCTGTACCACTGTTTCGGTACGGCGGCTCGATAGAGATGTGTACGACCATGACGATCGATAATTGGTTGCGATCGAGCTGTAATAATTTGAGCGCCTGTGCCGATGGTTAGTTGAACTAATCCAGGCTCTAGTAGTCCGTTACCAAGTGCCGCCGCTGCGGTATCCGCAGCACCAGCGATAACAGGTAAGCCAACAGGTAAGCCAAGATGCTCTGAAGCAATAGTTGTTAGGTAGCCGGAGATCGCACTTGAGGGAATAATTTTTGGTAAGCAATCACCACGTAGATTCATCGCCCCGATTGCTTCCCCAGCCCAGTTGTCCGACACAACATCGTAAAGCAAAGTACCACTAGCATCAGATGGTTCGGTTGCAACTTCTCCAGTCAGCCGTAACCGCAGCCAATCTTTTGGCTGGAGTGCCCAACGCGCTTCGGTGTAGACAGTAGCCTCGTGTTCTCGTAGCCACAACAAAGTTGGCCCCGCCATTCCAGCCGTAATCGGGTTGCCCAATCGCTCTAGAATAGCGGCATCGAGCGAATGATAAGTGTTAAGCGTGGCACTAGAGCGAGTATCTGCCCAGAGGATAGCAGGACGCAGGGGCTGACCAGACTCCGAAGCTAGGACAACACCGTGCATTTGTCCTGAAAGTGCGATCGCCTGTACCCCATCAGCGCGATCTCCCACTGCCTTCCTAACAGCCGAGGCAACAGCTAACCACCAATCTTCTGCTTCCGACTCAGCCCATCCAGGGTGGGGTGAATGAACAGCATAAGAGCTTGATGCTTCACCTATAGTGGTTCCGTCTGTCGCTAGGAGCAATGCCTTAGCAGAGCCTGTTCCTAAATCTATGCCAAGCAGCATTAGGCTAATCCTCAAATCATTCAGTGTCTCAGCAAACGGGCGATCGCTTTTACCAATTCCTCATGTTCAAAAGGCTTCGAGATATGCACCTGAAATCCGGCAGCTAGGGCTTGCTGCTGATTGATTTCTCCAGCATAGGCAGTAAGTGCGATCGCAGGAACCGTGCCTCCCTGTTGGGGCGACCACTTTCTAATTTGTCGAATCAGGGCATAACCATCCATCTGTGGCATTCCAATGTCACATAAGAGCAGATCGGGGACAGATTGATTCAGGAGGGTCAACGCCTGTACCCCCGAAGCGGCTGTCGTAACTTGTGCGCCAGATTGCATCAGGGTGAATGCTGCCAACTCCCGCATATCGGCATCGTCGTCCACAACCAAGACCCGAACACCTGCTAAGTCGTCTGCCGCACTTTCTGCGTGCCTGTCATCAGAAGAGGGTTCCGGCTCTACGATGTTTAACGGTAGCCGGATGGTAAATGTAGCCCCTAAGTTCTGTCCTAAGCTGTCTGCTTGAACGGTTCCTCCATGCAGTTCGGTAAAATGGCGGACGATCGCTAGTCCCAATCCCAATCCGCCGAATTGTCGGGTTGTTGTACCATCTTCTTGACGGAAGTAGTCAAACACATGGGGTAAGAAGTCTCGTCTGATGCCTTTTCCAGTATCTTTGACTTGAATCTGAGCATACATACCAACCTGTTCTAGTTGCACCTCGACTCGTCCTCCGGTTGGGGTGAACTTCACAGCATTGGAGAGGAGGTTCCAGACTACTTGTTGGAGGCGATTGGTATCGCCTAAAACCGTTCCTGAAATAGGATTAAATGTGGTCTGGATTTGAATGTGCTTGGCTTCGGCTGCTAGTCGTACCGTTTCCCGTGCAGCCTCAATCATTGCCCCTAGATTCACAGGAGCGACGTTAAACGTCATTTTTCCTTGCAGAATGCGCGAGACATCCAATAAGTCCTCAATTAGTTGAGCTTGCAGCTTGGCATTGCGTTCGATCGTTTCCAGGGCTTGCTGGGTTTTTGTGGTATCTAGTCGCCCAGTTCGCAGCAATTTTGTCCAGCCCAGAATTGGATTGAGAGGCGATCGCAACTCGTGGGACAATACCGCTAAGAATTCGTCTTTAATCCGGTTAGCGGCTTCTGCTTTTGTGCGATCGCGTTGAGCTCCCCGGTACAACTGAGCATTGTCGATCGCCAAAGAAGCACGACGAGCCAATTCCTCTGCCAGTTGCAAATCTGCTGAGGTATACCGTCGTCCAGATTCGGCTGAGATAAAGGAAATGACCCCTAGAATTCGTGCCTGAGTTCGTAATGGCACCGTCATTACCGATTGGAATCCAACCTGCCGCAGAATTTCTAAATGCTCTGAGTCACGCGCTGCCTGTACTAACAGTTCATCCGGAATCTCCGGCACAAAATCCGGTTGCCCAGTTCGCAGTGTAAATGCCGCACCGCGAGGGTCATCCGGGTTCAGAGGATACTTGTCTCTAATCTGATATGCCCATGAAAGCTTGGCAGGGTCGATGTGAGCAACCGCAATCTGCTCGATCGAACCATCCTCTTCTATCATGTGAACCGTACACCAGTCCGCTAATTCCGGCACTGTAAGCTGCGCGACTCGCTCCAAAGTTGTTTGATAATCGAGTGAGGATGCAAGCACCGCACTTGCCTCAGAGAGAAAGCCTTGGGCACATTCTAACTGCACCCGTTCCGTCACATCTACCACATAAACGAGAAGGCCTTCGACCTGACCGTTTGAGTTAACGGTTGGAAGATAGTAAACATTGTAGTAACCGGGACGGCGATCGCTGCGTGCGGGAACATTCACCGCAAAGTTCGGTGAGATGAAAGGATTCCCTGTTGTGTAAATCCGATCGAAGACTTCGACTAATTTGGGATCGAACTGACCAAAAAGTTCTCGAATTGAACAGCCTAAGTGATGCTCGCGGGTTAATCCATTAATTTCTGCTAATGCTTCGTTGATGGCAATAAATCGCTGCTTTTCATCTAACAGAGCAAGTCCAATGGGTGATGTTTCAAAGACGGTTTCCAGTTGGCACTGTGCGGCTTCTGCTTCGGAGCGTGCAAGGCGCTCGCGTTCTAACAGTTGTTCTCGTTCTTGTTCTGCTTGCTTGCGCTCCGTCACATCCAGCACCAGCGACAATACCGAAATCATCCGTCCCGATTCGTCCCTGAGACTGGAGTTATACCACTCGCAATGCACAATGTTGCGATCTGCGGTGTAATTGCGGTTGTATGAAAAAATATGGGGTTCTTCGCCATAGACCAGCCGTTGGCAGACTTGAGCAACTGCTTCCAGGTCTTCCTCAAAGACAAAAGGTATCTCTGTTAAAGATGTGCCCAGCACTTCTTCGGCTTTCCAGCCCAAAATGCGCTCTGCACCAGCAGACCACCGAATGACTCGAAAGTCTCGATCCCATTCAACCACTGCCATTGGAGAGTTTTCAACATGGAAGTTGAGCTTTTGTAGGGCTTGACGCAACGCCTCTTCTGCTTGCTTGCGTTGTGTGATATCGATGACGACGCCGATCGAGTGCTTGGGATTTCCCTGAACATCATAAGTAAACTTTCCTCTCGCTTCCACCCAGTGAACCGAGCCATCTGACCAACACAGGCGATATTCGTGGTGATACTCTTCCTTTTCAGCTATGGCTTGCTGAAATTTCGCCTCAGCTTGTGCTAGGTCATCGGGATGAACTCGACTTGCCCAAACCTTATAGCCCGGTTCGCACTCATTCGGTTTTAGCCCTAGTATCGTGAAGTGACCTTCTGACCAAAGCAAGGCGTTGGTCTGTATGTCCCACTCCCAGGTTCCCATGCGTCCAACCTTCAGAGCGAGTTGCAGGTGAGCTTCACTTTCTCGCAATTCCGCTTCTGCCCGCGATCGCTCCACGGCTAGCCAGGTTTTTTCGGCAATGCGCTCCATCAGCACCACATCTTCCTCAGTCCAGTGGCGAACAGAGACATGGTGCAACACCAACAATGCAACAAATCTCCCTTCTTTCACCAATGGAACACATAGGAGAGATTGAGTTTGGATTGCGTCAAAGGTAGCAGCCCCCGATCCGGCAGTCCTAGGATCGCGAGCGACATCATCTACGACAATAGTTTTGCCCTGCTTTAATTGAGCAATAAGTTCAGGGCCAAACGAATCCATGTGATGTCTACCCACCACGCTGATGACACCATTGCAATAGTCGCGATCGACGATCACATATTCCTGAGTAGAATCAATTTCGCCGTAGGTACAGCGAGTGACATTGAGGTGCTCTCCTGCGGAGCTAACCACCCGCCACATAATTTCCTTCGAGTCTTGAATGACACGAATCGCGTCATTCAGTTCAATCAAAAACTTCTGTTGCCGTTCTTTTTCCTGTAGCTCTGCCAGCAGTGACTCAATCTGTCGCCGAGCCTGAACTTCGGCTGTCACGTCAATGTTATAAATCAACACACCCTGAATGGTTCCCTCAGCATCCCGCCAAGGCGCAAAGATGTAGTTGAAGAATCCCTCTTGCAACACACCATCACTGTTTCGATCCCAGTAAGCAGGCGACTCATTTCCAATGAACGGTTCTCCCGTCCGGTAAACGCGATCGAGCGCTTCAAAGTAAATTTGTCCCTCTAGCTCGGGGAAAACGTCCCGCATTGATTTCCCGATAATGTCTGAAGTGCGCCCAGCCACTTGCAGATAGCTGGGATTGGCAAATTCATACACGAGATCGGAACCTTTAACAATGGCAATCATGGCGGGGAACTGCATCAGGATGTCATATAACCGCTTGCGTTCGCTTTCTGCTTCCAGTCGGGCAGTTTGTTCTCGTTTTAAAAGGCGATCGCGCTCCGCTTCCATTTGTTTGCGCTCTGTGATATCAACCGAAACGCCAATCATGCGAACTCCCCGTCCGGTTTCATCCAGATAAACTTGTCCCTGACTATTGATCCAGCGCACAACGCCGTCCGGACAAATTACCCGATACTCCTGCATATAGGACTGTTCTCCAGCACTTGCCCGTTGGGCCGCTTGAATCACCCGTTGTCGATCGTCTGGATGAACGAGAGCAAAAAAGTCTTCTCCTGTGCCTTCGTGAAGACCCCAAACCTCTAGAGCATTACCAGAACACACCACCTGATTGGTCTGCAAATCCATATCCCAGACAAATATCTGAGCTGCCGTCAGTGCCAATTGCAGGCGTCCTTCGCTCTCTCGTAATGCCTGTTCAACCTGTTTGTAATCCGTCACATCACGAGCAATACTCAATACTGATACAACAGAATCATCACTGCCAAATTCGGGGACAATACGTGCCTGATACCATCGAATACTATTTAGAGTCGGAAACTTAAATTCAATCGTCTGTTCCTGCCCTGTTGCAAAGACTTGCCGTAAACTATCATGCCAAAAACGATTGAGGTCTTCTGGCATTCCTAGCTCAACATTGGTCTTGCCAACAAATTGCCCTGATGGAATACCTGTTACCAGTTCTACAGAAGGGCTAACATAAATATGGCGAAACTCTGTATCAATTCGGCTAATAATGTCTGGGGCATTTTCAGCCACCATCTTGAACTGTTGTTCTCGCTGCCGCATTTCGGATTCCAAGCGTTTGCGCTTTGTCACATCCCGAAAATAAACTGCGACACCTTCGGCAGATGGGTAGGCATTTGCCTCTATCCAATACTCGACAGATTCCCCGAATTCTTCCCAGGAAACAGGGACTTGTTCCGCCACTGCCCGATGTAGTTCTCGATAGGGAATTGCACCGACTAGCTCAGGAAAAACATCATTCCAAACGTGCTTTCCCAGTAGCTCTTGTGGCGTTTTGTGCAGGATTTTAGCCGCCGCCCGATTCACATAGGTGTAGCGCCAATCGCGATCGAAGGCGACAAAAGCATCCGTAATGCTTTCCAGAATCGTTGCCACCTTGCGCTCAGTTTCTTGGGCGGGGAACAACTGTTCGCATTCAAGAGTGCGGGCAAAGTTTTCAATGACTTCAGAGCGAGAAATTCCTCGCCTGCGAGCCTCTTTATCTAGCGATCGCCATGCTGTATTAGTCAGAGATACGCTCACTCGTTGTTTCGTCTCCGATTTCCAATTGCTAACAAACTTGCCTCTGGCGTCGCGCTTCATGAATATCCATCCGTATACATACACGGTCTTCTCTATTCAACCTGAGTTACTTCCTCTGGAGAATCTGCCTTAAGATAGATGCTTTGGCAAGAGAGAAGATCCGAAAGAATGACCTCAATAAATATTGCGCTGTACGGGCTGCTGAATTTCCCTTTGCACTCGTAGACATAGAGCTGGGCTAGACGGGAGAATCCCACGGGTTTAACGTAGTGCAGCCGTGGCAGTGTCAAATAAGTTTCCTCACGGAGGCGGATGGTGCCTAGGACAATCGGGCTAGCGTTGCTTTAGCACCGAACTCATGAAAACTACGCAACTGGTCAGCAACAGTCTCGACGAAGCGTAGTGAGTGTACTAAATCTCCAAAAATTTCCGGTAGCTTGAGTAATAGTCTGGGCTCTAATTCACTCAAACTGGCGCGTTGAGTGAGGATGTCTGCTAATGGGTCATCAAGGGGAATAGGTTGCCATTGTCGATCGTGACTATTGATGTATCGACCCCAAGCAGCAATCGTCTAACTTAAGTAATCGATCGCACATTCAAGTTGTAATTTATCGCGGAGCGAACCCAAAACAAACTTACGAATTTTACCCGATCCATTCAGTCTAAAGCGCGGAAGCCGATCGCGAATTTTCGGACGGAAAAACCGTTCAATTAATTTTTTTTTATAATCGTCTAAAAATCTGCACTATTCCTACAGCAAAGATTATTCCTACTACCAGGCAAATTGTAATTAAGCGGGATGTAAACTTTTCCGCTTAAAAACTCTATTTTTTCTGTGAGGAGTGTAATGAAGAATTATGGCTGTTGTTTGTTTGGGAATCTATATAAAGATAAGAATTCCTGTCAATTTATTGCGTTAAAATTCACCTAAATCAACCTCAAAAAAACTTTTGGGCGCTGCGGTGTCAAGAGGCGATCGATCGCAACTAGGAACTCAAGAAAGGTACATTTACTACTTCCCCTGACACCGATCCGACTTGCACTTTCAGTCTTTCGCCTCCCGCTTTTGTGCGGATGTAAGCAAGACCAAAAAAGCCGGATTCAGTTTTCGTAAAACTGGTGAGTTTGCCGACTTTTTCCTCTCCGATTGTGACTGCTGTTCCGGGTTCAACCGCACCGCTCAACTGCACGCCCCAAAGCTGCTGTTTGACTCCTTTGTAGGTATTCAACCTGGCAATTGTTTCTTGACCGATATAGCAGCCTTTGTCATAGGTAATAGTATGTAAAAGACGGGCTTCTAAGGGGTTGTAATCGTCTGTGAGTTCAAAATCGGGTGCGGGGCGTCCTTGTTCGATTCGCAGTTGTTCCCAAACTCGATCACCCATCGGTACGGCCCCAGCTTGGACTAATTCATGCCACAACTTGGCTGCATCGCTGGCTGGCGCAATTAACGTGTATCCGGGAGTTGCTAAACCGCTACCAACCGCAACTCGGACTTCCATACCTGCAAAACTTATCAATTTGTGAGTAGCGTAAGGTTGATTTTCTAGTTCGGTAACTCCGATTTTTTTTAGTAGTTGAGTGCTTTCCGGCCCGATGAAACTGAAAGCAACTGTTGTATCAGTTAAATCTGTTAACTCAACGCGATCCATTGGGAAAATATAGCGATCGAGCAATTCTAGCAGTTGGTGGCGGCGGTTGGCTGATACTAGCAGCAGTACAGCATCTTCTGTAGCGTAAGCGGTGGCGAGGTCGATCGTCCGGGCGGTGGAGGTGACGAAAACGGTGTCGCAACCTTGACCGGGTTTGAGTATATTGAAGTTATTGGTACTTTGATTGTGCAAGAACCGCAGTCGATCGCTGTCTGAGATTTGAATGCGTCCCCAGTGAGTGCGATCGTACAAAGCCACACCTTGTTTAGTTGCTGCGATCGCTTCTGTGTCGTTACCAAAACTCACTGGCACAATTTCTTTGGTGGTTAACTCTGCAAAAGTAGCACCAGCCGCTGCTTGAATGTCGTGCAATTCTTGAATCAGCATAAAATTTTGTTGACTGTTGACTGTTGACTGTTGACTGTTGACTGTTGACTGATGACTGTTGACTGTTAACTACTGCTTTCCTGTCAACTGACAACTGACTATTTGCCCAAATTGGCGAATATTTCTTGTATTAATTGACTGGCTTTGGCATCAAGACGATTCCAATCTACATCGCCAGTGTCATCGTCAATCAAGCTAGTGTCAATTACAACTTCCTGGCTTTGCAATTGAGTGTGGGCGGGCTGGTAGTTGACAAAGCAGACTCGATAGCAAAGTTCCCAAATATCGACGCATCTTTGCTCGCCTTGAAGCTCTAAAATTAGTTGATAGCCCGGAATTGGAATCTGCACTTCTTGATAAGTGCCCGTCCACACAGACTCCTCTAATTGTTTGCGGATGTTGTCGAGCACTCGAATCATCGCTGGCTGCATCAGCAGTTCAGCTTGCTGCCAGGCGATCGGGCTGGTTATTTTAGGCTTCATATACAGGGTTCTAAAAAAGAAAATCAATAAATTAATTTTCTAGCATGGGGTGCCAACTTTTGAGATATCCGCCACAGAATGTTAAATTTAGTCGTCACCAAATTCAAAAGTCAGCCGTCAGCAGCAAAAGTTAAAGCCGTTCTCGGCTTGACGGCTAAAAACGGCTGGAACTGTTGATATTGAGTTATCGAATGGGTAATGTAGGATTTGAACCTACTACCAAAGAGTTAGCCCTAACATTTATAGGTAAGTCACTCCGGTCTCTCAACCTCTCTCAAATTACCATACTCACCAGCAAGAGGGGGAACTTTGAGGGAAGAAAATCACGATATAGGACACGAGCGCATCCGCGCTTATCTGAGGGAGTGCCAGAAGGCAGCACCTAAAGGTGTAAGCATCAAGCAAACCCGCAAGGGTACAAATACTTACCTGTCGTTTCAGATTACGGTCGGTTCCAAGCGTATTGAGAGGACGGTGGGGGAGTCTTGCACCATGCAGGGTATCACCAGCGCTGCTGCAAAAGCCCTACAAGTAGCAGACGCTCTCAAACGCTTGCACACTGAATCTGAGTTTCTGGCGTGGTACGATCGCGAGATTCTCAAAGTAAACGTCATTCGTAATGATTTACTCACCTTTGGTGAGGCAATAGCCAAAGTAGAAGCACTTTATTGGGGCGGTACGGACAAGAAGCGCAACAAGCGCGATCGTACTTCAGTGAGTCAGCAGGCAACATACACGTCGGTTTACGGGCGCTTTTATGCGCTGTTGCCCGCTGACAAGCTTTTTAGTACCAAGGATGTACTAGCCGCTCTGTATACCAAGATGGGCGGTACTAAGGTATTCGGTGACTGCCTGTACGCTTTCAAAAAATTAGCTCTAACTATTAACCATACATCAACCTATGAAGAACTAGAGAAAATCATACACGTACAAACCGAATTTAGACAGCTTCAGAATGCTGAATTAGAAACTTTTTTGCTTTGGATGCAAAACTGTAAGAATGACAGCAATGAACGGTATGCACATCGACGCAGGCAATGGCTATGGGTTTTCTCGATGCAGTTAATCTATGGATTGCGAGTACACGAGGTGTTTGCTATTCAGAACATAAATAAACCTTTTGTCACGAAGGATGGTGTAACTATTCCCGCGTTACGTGATTTAAATAATCATCGAATGATAGCTGTAGTGAGTGAACTAACACAGCTAGGTACTACTACCAAAACAGGCTATCGTTTAACAGCCCCCATGTTGCCTCCCAGTCACCCCAACTTGATAAATGAATTGGCTATCAGGGATGGAGAGCTACCTGGGTTAGTCATTAGATCTAATAACCCAAAAGTAATTGTTGACAAGTACAACCACAGTGCGCGAACAGTCCTTAAGCGGTGGAACGCACCCATTACTCAGACTCACGCGCTCAGGCACTTGTGCAATCAAAATGGCAAGCAAGCTGGTATTAGTTTGGAGGATAGGGCTGCCAATCTCGGACATAGTGCAGCGATGAATAGCAGCACCTACTTGAAGCGTGAGGCGACTAACACAAGACTCGCTGCAATCGATGCTATGCACACTAGAATGATGCCCTTAGAGGGTGCTATCGCTGTGTTGAAGCGAGTGGGAAGTACGACGGAAGCGATAGCGTTAGTGAGCGAGATATACGGGGTGAGTGTTGAGAGGGTGATGAGGGAAGTCCCAAGCGTGGATTATTGAGAATATTCTCAAGATGAAGTGGCGGAAATTTGCTGAAGGCAAGGTGAAATTACAAACTCTGCTTAGCCAATTTAAGAGCGAGTAAGCGCAAAAGGAGTTAGTCAAACCCGTAGGGTTTCGCTAATTTTTTCTTGCTTGTTTGTCACTTAATCGTGACCGTGCATGACCGCACTAAACCCTACGGGTTTCGGGGAAGATTACGGTGATATTCTGCCTCACTTTCTATAAGCCAAAATATTCCGAGACACGTAGTGTTTCGGGCTAAAGAAATATACAAGTTTTCTCACTTAGTATACTTCGCAAAATGTCACGAAACCATATGGGTTCCGGCTGGGATTATTACCACACTTTGCACCACTTGTCATCCTGCTACGGAGTGAAATTTAAAATATTGGCAAAGTTTTGGTGTACAGTAAAACTAGGGCAAGTAAATTACCTCCCTTGAGGTGCTTGGAGCTTGCCCCGCCCTGAGCAATCAGAGTGAGTTTGTGACTTTTTCTCCAAAAAAAAAGCCCGCTATCCTTTGTCTAGAAGGTTCGGCGAGGCAATGCGAAATAATTGTTGTTCCGATCGTAGCATTAAGCTGAAATTTATATATAAAGATTAGCCATAATGTTTCTTAAATCCTTTCACAGTAAGGGTTTTAAATTTTAGCATTGCCCTCAACGAACGACTTCAATACTAGGGATAGCGGTTTACCCACCTTCACGTAAGGCTTAACCGCTATGACTAGCTTATCACGCAATTCTGATACGGCAACAGTAGATTCAGTAGAAGTTGCAAAATATTTACAATCATCGCCACACCATCGGGAGTGGGTAGAGGGTAGCGGTGTCGATTTTAGTATCACCCTACTTAGTGTCAAGAGCTTGCTAGATCGCAAGGTTGTAGCCCATCGCATCGGCTGGAAGCATTATCCCGACGATTATCCTTTAGGCTGGTTTGCATCTGGGATTGACCTTACAACGATGCAGCCTCAACATTTTGGACAGTTCAAGCCTAACGATGAAATTTTACTACCAGGGGACGAAAAACCCAGAAAATACCTCTCTGACAAAGGGCATCCATACGACGCTATCGCACTTCAACACCCAGATAAAGGTTACTGGCAGCGCGTTCTAAACGATTCCTCAATCCCTGTTGATATTGATGAAGGGGCGAAAAAGTCAGGCGCGGGGATGACTTGCGGATTCCCCTCGCTGGCACTGTGTGGTGTCAGTATGTGGCAAATTAAGGGGGAATTGGTTCCCAACCTAGCTACACTTGCAGCTCCGGGCCGGACGTTCCGCATCCGCTTTGATATGGACGTGTTGACTAAAAAAGAAGTAAAGCTTGAAGTCAAAAAGCTTGCCAAGGTACTGGAAAAGCGAGGCTGTAACGTTTTGGTGGCAATGTGGAATCCTGAGCTAGGCTTAAAGATTGACGATGTGCTCGTCAAACACGGCCCGGAGATGGTGAAGAAAATTATGGCTGATGCACTCCCCTATGCTCAATGGCTTAAGAGTATCGAAAAACAGATAAACAGCATCACTCAGTCGCGTGACACAAGCGATTTGAGGAAAAAGAGCAAACTTCCCAGCGCTGACGCGAAAGCACGAGAATTAGCTGAAGATTACCGCGACCGTTTAGCTTTCAACAATGAAGTGCTGTGCTGGTATCGGTACGAGACAGATACACCGGGCGTTTGGTCGCCCGAAACTGACGAATACATTGAGTCTGTTGTGTATCAACTGCTGAAGTCGCAAGGACTAGAAGACATCCCGCCAGCGTATGTCACGGCTGTGGTTAAATTTCTCCGACACGAACTTATTAAGAGAAGTTGGAGAGAACTTCCAAACCTATTGCCATTCCAAAATGGAGCACTGGAAATTGCCACAAGCAAACTGCTACCGCACTCACCGGGACACAATTTCACTTGGTCGCTACCGCGTCAACATTCCGCTGTAGCGTCAGATTGGTCAAAAATTGCCGATTGGCTGCACTTTGTCTCCAAAGGCAACAAACACATACAAGACTTGATAATCGCGTTCTGTAACGCCGTTCTAAAGGGACGTGCTGACATTCAGAAGTTCTTGCACCTGATTGGAATTGGTGGCAGCGGTAAAGGTACGCTGATGCGCCTAATAATTGCGCTCATAGGAGTGGAAAACACACACAGCACTACTCTCGATGATTGGTGCAGCAACCGTTTTGAAGCAGCACAGGCGTACAAAAAGCGATTGGTAGTTTTCCCCGATGAAGATAAAGGGACGCGCAAACTCGGTAAGTTTAAGCAGCTAACTGGTGGCGATTGGCTTAGGGCTGAAGAGAAAGGCAAGAAGCCCTTTAAATTCCAATTTGAAGGAATGGTAGTGCTTGGTTCAAACTTCCCTATTTTTGGAGCCGACAACTCTAGCGGTATGGCACGGCGAACGATTACAGTGCCATTTGATGCAGTAGTAGGGTCAGTCAACCTCAAGCTGGGAGAAACCTTTGAACCAGAACTGGCAGCATTCACCAATTACCTGCTATCGCTGGATGACGACTGGGTAGAGCGTATCCTGCGGGGGGTAGTTGATATCCCAGAAATAAATTTGCAGGGCTGGGAAAACACCATCAGAGATAACCCGATCGCCGGATTCCTAAACGACAGACTCATCTATGACCCACTAGCCCAAACTTCAATCGGAGATTCAGCTTACGCCGAGGGGTCAATTTACCAGGCTTATGACCTTTACTGTTCTGAGCAGGGTCATAAGCCACAGGCGATTAAGAACTTCAGTCCGAACCTGATTGAGCTAGCAAGTACGATTCTCGGTTGGCAGGTAGAGAAAGTCCACACGAGAGTAGGAAAAATAGTCAAAGGACTCCGACTGCGGACAAAAGCTGATGAGTATATCCCAACTTACGATTATGAGCTTCACTCTCGCTGTGACGGATTCTGTGACGGGTCGGTGACGGATTCTGTGACGGGTCAGAACTCCGTCACAGAAACGATTGTGACGGGTGTGACGGATAAACCTCTTATTCAGGGGGAAAAATTAATTGATGACATTCCGACCACCGATAAAGCTTGTGAGGAAGTGAAAACCGAAAATATCGAGAGCGCTATAGACTTTTATCCGTCACACCCGTCACTGGAGCCAGAAACCCTATCAATAAAGGAACCTGACCCGTCACAGAATCCGTCACACTACCCGTCACAGAATCCGTCACCGACTTCCTTAAGTGTTGGAGTAACTCATGAAGAGCTTAAGGTTCGCGACCGGGTGCAGATTTTGGATGACGGGGAATATCACGGAAGTTACGGGGAAGTCACTGATGTGGGCTTGGGTCGCGCCGAAAAGGACTATTATATTGCCCTGGATGACTTGCCTACCCTAAAAGTTGTTATCAGTGTTCTATACACTCAAAATGTTCCTGTTCTGAAGTTGTAGCGGTTGCGGGGGTTAGGTAGGGAAATATGGATTTTCCCGCCTAGCTCACATATCATCTAGTATCCCCCATGTGCCGATGGCTAGGAAGTACAAACTTCGTTCGGAGCTGAAACTTTTTTGGTCGCGAACATTGTATAAGCTTGTACCTCAGCGCCATCGGCTGCAATCTACAATCTTCGTTGCGACCGCCGAAAAATTTCCCCGTGAACATCGTATAATCGATTTTTAAAAACAGATTTTGTGTTTCTCCCGGTTTGCATCCGAGCGGTTTTTAAAAATCGATTAAATTCAATCTGTAAAACGCGCAATTCTTTGCCCCGTCTTGATTGTAGCATTTTAGGTATAACTTTTAGGGTAACTTCATTTTGCCTGTATCTCGGCTGTACCCTATTTGAATTAGGCTCAAATCAGATTATAGACACTTGTAGACAAAGGTGTTGACATTGTAGACAGCCATCGGTTAATGTAGACATATTGTGTCTACAAGTGTCTACAATGAGTAACAGTCAGGTTATATCTTTTCGTGCCTCCGGTCACTTTTTAAACTGGATAGAAGCCCAAAGGGAGGAAGGGGAATCGCCCAGCCAAGCTGCGATGCGCGTCCTCAAAGCGCTTGCTACTGGGGAAGACATAGAAGTGTCTACAGTAATGTCTACAGTAATGTCTACAGTGATGTCTACACGAAGCAATGATAGTTTGATGTCTACAGATTTGTCTACAAATATTGTTGAAACTGTAGACACTCAGGTAGCCGCTAAGTTAGACCCCGTACTTGAACGCTTGGCAGCGCTGGAGGAACGCCTGGGAAAATTGAGAGCCTGAGCGATGACAACAGCGAAACTGAATCGCTCAGGCTTGAATTGAAAGCGGCTAATCAGCAGCTAGCTGAATGGGATAAAGAACTAAATCAACTGCACGAGCGGAACGGTGATTTGGGACTTGAGGTGCAAAATCTGAAAGAACAGTTGGCGATCGCCACTTGCGACCGGGAAGAAAATCAAAAAAGTTCGCCTGCCAGCGGCGTTGCCAGCGACTTATCTGATAAGGCGGCCAAAGTTCTCAGCTTCATCCGTCCCTATCTGGTAAAGAAAGTTCCAGCTAACTTACTAGCAAAACTTGAGGAGATTTTAGGGGAGGACTGAAGTGTAAACCCCAAAAGGGGGAATCAGGAATAAAGAGCTAGCGATTCCTGAGCAGTAACTGGTCACGGGGTAACGCTGCGAAGCTTCTCAGTAGCCATCTTTTCGTACTGAGGCAACTTGTAAGCTCGAAACAATTCCACAGCTAGTGCAGTTACTGAGGTATCGACAACACAAAACTTTACAATCACAGGGTTGCATTTTCCCTCAAATGCTGCGATCGTAAGAGGTAAGGAAGATTGATAGGCGCAGCTACCCGGTGCTACTAACACCGAATAGTTACGACTTCCCCAACAGTTCATTATCAACAGTTGGAGCTTAATAATAATGACACAACTTAACGGCGCTCAAACAAGTACGCCGCAAGATTTAACATTGCCACGAGGTAAAATCCTTATCTCGCGACAAACCCTGCGAGAGTTACTCTCGCTGCTTTCTCTCACTACGCCAATTGTGGGGCATCCGCAGCCGCCGGATCGGCATTGGAATGCCATCAAATCAGTCCGTCTAGCACGCGCCCGAAAGATATTAAGACGGACGCTTGCGGGTGGTAGTAAAGCCCTCAAGGAAGAAGTTGACGACTAAGCCACGCCAAAGTTACCCCTAAGAATATTAGGGGTAATCTGTGGTCACTATGATAGGCTTAAACCTGCTCATCCTTGGCCTGTACCCTACATCAATCCGATTAATTTATTCTCTCGGTAACAGTAAACGGGAAAGGCTACTCAAAATTTATTCACCAATAATAGCCCAGCGGGGCATAATGGGGATAATTTGAGGGAGAATTGAGAACACCCTGCTTTACACGCAGGATGTAAGTAGGTCAAATCCATACAGTATGCAGACTACCAAGAATGGGTAATGTAGGATTTGAACCTACGGCATCCTGCGTGTAAAGCAGGCGCTCTACCACTGAGCTAATCACCCAATTGCACTCACCGGGATTTATCATATCACAGTAACTCAGAAAGATCAAGTAAAAAAAATCCTAAACTCTAAATGCCCTCTGGCCGCACCCACGATCAAATAACCATGTGGAGTTTGCCCGCTGTGGCAGCCCTCACCTTTGGCCAGACTCAGAGCAGCAACCTGACTTTGCTCGTTTCCGGCAGCTTCCTATTCGGCGGGCTGATGTTTGGCCCCGACTTGGATATCTACTCTTGCCAGTATCAGCGCTGGGGATGGTTCAAAGCGATTTGGCTCCCGTACCAAAAAAGCCTGCGCCACCGCTCTTTTTTGTCCCACGGCCCTCTCATCGGCACTGCTCTGCGAATCTTGTACCTCGCTATCTGGATTGCGGTTTTCGGAATGCTGGGATTGGCAATTGCCGAAAAAGTCGGGAACTTAGGCGGGAATTGGCAGGATGTGGTTTTGAGTTACGGGCGATCGACCTGGGAACACCGCATCGAAATTTTAGCCGTTTACATCGGTCTAGAATTGGGCGCGATGAGCCACTATCTGAGCGATTGGGGCGGCTCGGCTTACAAAAAATTCAAAAAGAAAGGATTGAGCGGGTTGCGGCCTCCTGGCACAATTAAGAGGCGCAAACGCCAACCTCCCCGCCGCATTTCCAGCAAATCTAAAAGGTAAATTCCGATGTCTAATTCCCACAGTCGATCGCTCACAGCACTCAAAGAACTTATAGAAGTTGTGGCTAAATTGCGCTCGCCAGACGGCGGATGTCCTTGGGATTTAGCCCAAACTCCCCAAACTCTAGTTCCTCACATAATCGAAGAAGCTTATGAAACCGCCGACGCGATTCGCAAAGGAGATAAAGATGCGATCGTGGAAGAATTGGGCGACTTACTGTTACAGGTAATTCTGCAAGCTCAAATTGCCAGCGAATCCCATCAATTTACCTTCGCCGAAATCGCTGCGGGCATTACAGAAAAACTAATTCGGCGACATCCCCACGTCTTCGGCGATGTCGAACTCAACAGCGTGGATGAAGTCAACGAAAACTGGGAAAAAATCAAAGCAGCAGAAAAAGGAACAACTTCGGAAAAGCCGCAAACTTTAGCCTCGAAAATGAGCCGTTATGCCAGCACTTTGCCGCCGATAACCGCCGGGATGAAAATCTCTCAAAAAGCTGCGGAAGTGAGTTTTGATTGGGACAGTGTAGACGGCGTTTGGGATAAATTTCACGAAGAAATGGCCGAGTTTGAACACGCTCTCAAACACGAGGATAAGGCAGCGCAGCAGTCGGAATTAGGAGATATTATGTTTGTGTTGATTCAATTAGCTCGCTGGTACGATTTAGATCCGTCGGCTGCTTTGCAAGGAACAAACGATCGCTTTGTGCAGCGGTTTGCGAAGGTAGAGGCTGCGTGCGATCGACCTTTGTCAGATTATGCCCCAGAAGAGTTAGAATCTCTGTGGCAGCAAGCTAAAGCTTTAATTGCTAAACAAAAGGGCGATCAGTAATCAATCACCGCAGATAAATACAGATAAAATGACATAGCGCGTTCATAGCGCGTTCATCCGCTAATATCTGCGGTTCAAAACTCCCCATCTCAAGAACTTGGTTGCATCAGTTCAGATGTCAGCAATGAACTACTCGTAAAGATTCGCGTCATTGTACGGCGGATGTTCGCAAGCGATATAAAGCGCATTTGTCGGTTCCAGGGCTTCCCCAGTCACCGGATCGATCGGCTTGAGCACAAAGCATAACAGAGAGAGCGATCGCCAATCCAAATTATCGAGCTTCCCACGTTCGTAACGGTTGACTGTTGCGGCACTGATACCCACATCTTTGGGTATGGGTTGATTTGTAGCCGTGAACAGCGCCTCTTCATATCCCTTTGTTTTGAACTCTGTTTCGCTGACAGACCAGCCTGTTGTCTGTCTTGCTGCTTTTAAAATCTTGCCCAAACGCATCCGCCCCGTTTCCGTGAAGCGAACGGGACGCAATTCCTGCTCTTTGTCTACCACAGCTTTGTTAGAGAGTCCTGACATTTTTCCCACCTACGTTAACTCTCAAACTAGCACAGCATCAATGATTGAGGGTTCACGAGCAACATCTGAGCTTAAGAAGTTTAAATTAAGTCTCTTTGCACTTGTGCAATAAGAGTCTGATATAGTAATATGTAATTGACTCTAAACAGAACTTGCCTCTCAAGCCCTGAGTATACAGCCATGACAGCACTGTTTCGCCGCATCCAACCCTCGAAAAAGCTCCGCATCACCGTCAGGTCGATCGCCCAACTGCTCAAAATCAGCCAAAATCAAATTAAGCGAGTCGAATCCTGGGCTTTCGTGGTTTTCGTGCATCGGCGGGACAGAGGCGGACAATTTCTCAGCTACCGGAAGCTGGAAGAGTGGCAAAATGCGATCGCTCATCATATCCAAACCTGCCCCAGCCTTTCGGAACTCTCGCAGCTCAAAACATCCATTCACTACGACAGCCGGAAATTCAAAAAACAATGTCTCCAAAAAACACTTGACTTTTTAAATCAAATGTGTATGGAAAGACAAGACGAACTCAACATCTGGGAAAGCTTAAACAGCATTGCTGCCTAGCAGAAATTAGGCAGATTTCCTTGCCAAAAACAGAAGCGAAACATTTGCGAGCAATTGCGAGATAAAATCACCCCAAAAATCACCCGCGAATGCTCCGCCACATCCATGAAAGCAATCACCAAAGCAATTAAGACATTGCCTGAGCGATATAATCAAAATAAGGAGCTGCTTCCTTAGCATCATCCTGATTGAGCAAAGCCAAAGAAGCTTCCTTCAAACAGCGGATAGCTTCGACCATGCCAGGAACAGGAACGCCGAGAGAATTATACATTTCCCGAACACCAATCAAACCGATGCTTTCGATCGGCTCTTTGTCACCCGCCAAGATACCGTAGGTAATCAGGCGCAAGTACCAGCCGTAGTCGCGCAGACACAAAGCCCGTTCGCGTTGGCCGTAAGCATTGCCCCCAGGAGAGATAAAATCAGGTCGTTTTTTCCAGAGTTTTTTACTAGCTTCTTCAACAATTTTCTTCTCACTGTCAGACAGCGCAGTAGCAATACGCACCCGCTGTTCTCCGGTTTTAAAGAAATCATTGATACTTTGGAGTTCGCCGGTACTGGGATAACGAAGTTCGTCGTCGGCTTGGAGAATAAATTGGCTAACTACGCTCATTGTTATTCAAATTTGAGGATAACATTAATAAACATTCCCATCTGTTGGCGACGGGATTCTTGGTTCGCAGACTCGCCTTGCTCCTAACATTTATCAATCCTAGAAGTAGAGGGTAAATCTCCCCAAGCGTTATGCTTGATGTTCAAGCCAGTTTCCTTGTGTTCCAAGGTACTGCGGGAAAAACTCAAAAACTGCGAGTGAAAGTTTGGATGTCGGCAGACACTGTGACTGTTTAACGAGTTTTTGCTACATCGCCCCAACAGCCGATCGCACCGACGGGATCGAGGCAACTCGCGACAAGCTTGACTCCCCGGTTGAAGCTTGGCTTTAGCAGCAATACGTTCAGCAGCAGGAAGACCGCCTGCAATTGAGCTTGAGTGCGATGGCTTACGCCCCGCTTCGCTACGACTTATCTCAGGAAAGAGAGAGCGATATTGCATTACCATATTAAATCCTACCATGACTACTTGTGACCAAATCTAAATTCCCCACCCCAAACTCGACGAAATTGGCAAACCCTTGCCAGCAAGGTCAACTGATTGAGATAGAGATTACCGCCTTGACCGACACCGGCGATGGAGTTGGTCGTTTTGGTGAGTTAGTAGTGTTTGTGCCTGATACAGTGACGGGCGATCGAGTCCTTGTCCGCCTCGTGCAAGTCAAATCCACCTATGCTAAAGGCAAGCTGGACACACTTCTGGAAGCCTCCGAACACCGCATCCGAGCTAACTGCATTGTCGCCGACAAGTGCGGTGGCTGTCAGTGGCAGCACGTAGATTATCCATATCAGCTTGCAGCCAAGCAAAATCAAATCATTCAAGCCTTAGAAAGGATTGGCGGATTTAGCAATGTGCAAGTTGATGAAATTTTAACGGGAAAAATCGAGGGATTTCCTCAATTTTTGGGATACCGCAACAAAGCGACTTATCCCGTGGCAATATCTGCAACAGGTCAAGTCCAAGCAGGTTACTATCAAAAAAGCACCCACAAATTAGTCAATCTCAATCAGTGTCCGGTGCAAGACCCGCGCCTCAATCCTTTGTTAAAAGAGGTCAAAGAAGACATCCACTGGCGGGATTGGCAAGTCTACGACGAAAAGAAACATACAGGAGAATTGCGTCACTTGTCCTTGCGAATCGGACGGCGCACGGGCGAGATGCTGCTCACTTTAATAGTTCGCACTGGAGACTTGCCGGGACTCGAAGAGCAAGCATCAGAGTGGCTGAAACAATATCCTCAACTGGTAGGTGTTTGTTTGAATATAAACCCCGCTCAAACTAATGTGATTTTTGGTGCTGAAACTCGCTGCATTGCGGGTCGTTCTTATCTGCGAGAAAGTTTTGCTGGTTTGAAATTTCAGCTAAGAGCTGATACTTTTTTTCAGGTAAATACAGAGGCGGCTGAAGCTTTGTTAGAAGTGATAGTAGGGGAATTGAATTTGCAGGAAAACGAGGTTTTGGTTGACGCTTACTGCGGAATTGGAACTTTTACTTTACCCCTGGCAAAACAAGTAAAAATAGCCATAGGTTTAGAAGTTCAACCGGCGGCGATCGAACAAGCAAAATTAAATGCTGAGTTAAATGACTTGAGAAATGTCGATTTTCAAGCGGGGACTGTAGAGAGTTTGCTGCCTTCCTTGGGCTTGACACCGGATATTGTGCTGTTAGATCCGCCGAGGAAAGGGTGCGATCGCGCGGTTTTGGAAGCTATCAAGGAAATCAAACCAAATCGCATTGTTTATGTTAGCTGCAAGCCTGCTACTTTGGCTCGCGACCTCAAGATTTTGTGCGAAAATGGGGATTATAAGTTAGCGCGAGTGCAGCCGGCGGATTTCTTTCCTCAGACTTCTCATGTTGAGTGTGTGGCTTTTTTGGTGCGGTGAATCAAAAGGGCGATCGACCTACTAGACTTATTGCATAAATCTTTGATTAATAGGGAAACCCTAGATGCAACGCAGATAATTTAAAGATTTTTTGCGAATGTATGCACTTTAAGCCTAGTGAGTAAGTGAGTACAAATAAATATAAACTTGGGGTAGGGTTGAGCAAATGAAGCAGCGTTTGCTATCTTAGAATACGGGTTTCAAACTCTAGGACTCGATCGGATTGTAGCGCTTTCTAAACCGGAAAATATAGCTTCCCGGTGGGTGATGGCAAAAGTGGGAATCCAGTACAAACAGAAGGTGGATTGCTGGGGTGCAAACTCGATCCAGTCCGGCCTGAATCAAGGAGAGTCTAGAAGTATAGAATAGAGGTTGCGAAACCGGCACACCGCCCGATCGCTCGCCCCCAGCAATTTGTTACCCTAAAAATAGAATCTTCCCTCCCTCAACTCTCTCCCATGAACAACACTTCTCCCCTAATTCAAACGATAACTCCAGAACGCTGGGCCGGGTTTAGTATGGACTTTATAGGGGCGGGTTACACGGGTGTGTTGGTCAAAAACGGCCGCGCCGTGCGTATCCTAAAATCCGGGCGACATTTCAGCTTCGCCCTTCCCCTGCTGGAACAGGCTCAAATTGTCCTCGTAGACACCAAACTCCGCAATTTGGAGGTGCAGTCGCACGGAGATTTTTTGTCTAAGGATCGATTTTTAATTGATGCCACTCTGACCGTTATTTATCAAGTTATAGATCCGAAACGGGTAGCTTTGGAATTGTCCGATCCTATAGGTGCTTTAGCAAGTGCAGTTAAGGATTGCATGGGATTAGCGATCGGGCAAATACCCCTACAACAGCTTATCAGTCAAGGACGGCTGTTGCTGCGCCAAAATTTGCTCGATCGCGTCCAAGATTTTTATACCCTAGGTTTTAACTTAGAAGACGTGCGAATTGGCGATGTCAGCTTTCCCGAAACCAACGGAGTTATTCGCCAAGTTGAGGGAATGAGTGCCCGACAGGAAGCAGAAAATGCCGCCGCCCTGCAAATGAGAATTGCCGAAGCCGGCCGCCCGATTGTTCCTCAATCTCCCGTACAGCAGTTAAACTTAATTTCAGGTAATTCTCCTGCGAGTCTTCCAGCTTCGGACACAGCAGCAGCGTTCGATCGAGATTTACAACAACTAACACAACAACTTGCTCAAAACAGCCTCCCTGCTGGGAGAAATCCTCCCCAGCTTGCACCAACCGTACTCGCAAGCAGCGATCGCAAAACAACCGCATATTTAATCTACAAACTTTCTGGAGAGGCGATCGCCCTAACAGCCAATCCCTTTACAATTGGGCGCGAACCAACCAACACTTTAGTATTACAAGATCCGCAAAGTTCGCGCTACCACGCTCAAATCCGCCGCGCCACTGACGAACTTGGCAAACAGCGATATCAGCTTGTCGATAGCGGCAGTTCCAACGGCACTTTTGTGGGTGGGCAGAGGCTGGCGGCTAACGAGCCTTTTTGGCTGCCCAATGGCTGCGAAATTGCGATCGGCGACCAAAAATGGATCTTTCAAAATTCGTGAGTGATAGATATGAATATTATTTAAAACAGCAGATAAACACATATTAATTTCATCGGCTTTCATCTGTCAGGTTTCTGTAGGGGAGTTGTCAAGAGTCGCCGCCCTTTCAATACAGCTTGACAACTTCTCCGTTCCCAATTCCCTATACTCCCAGGTAGAAGTCTCTTGCCAACCCTAGGGGGGATATCTCCACAAGCATTTCGAGCGACAATTTGTCAAGATTGAAAATATAAGTAGAGGACAACCCCATGAGCTTTTCTATACAATCTGTTTACAACTGGTACCGCGACACCCTCCGCAACCCCAAATACCGCTGGTGGATTATTCTGGGAACGCTGGCATATTTGGTAAGCCCGATCGACATTGCCCCAGACTTTCTCCCCGTCATCGGACAAATTGACGATGTGGCAATTGCTGTCTTGCTGATTTCCGAAGTGTCGCAAATGGCGATCGACTACTTTAAATCCCGCCAAACAGAGACAGCTTCAGCATCCGAAGCCACCAGTGCCAATTATTCTGAAGCCAACGGCAGCACCGTTGACGTAGATGCAGTTTCTGTAAAATAATTGCCAAAAATAATCGAGCGCTACAACCCCGACTTCTTCAAGAAATTGGGGTTTTTGTTTTTTAAATGCCAACTGCTCAGATCGTGCTCCAAAGCTGGTAATTTTAACTATGATCCATCTGTGCTAAAAACAAATTTTTATAGATGAAGTTTAGCAAAATAGTACAAAAACTTAACTCAGCCACCAGTCGCACCCTCACAGCGTCGGTTGCTACCGATCCGGAAATTACAGGGGCGGCCCCTGTTGATGAAGCTGCACTGGGTACTATCAGTTACATAGAAGGTGCTAAATTTGCCGTTCATACAGCCACTACAAATGCTTCGGCTTTAATTTTACCCTTAGATGAAAACCTCCAAGCTCAATGTACCGATCGCAACATCGCTTGGATTGCCGTAGCAGATCCGCGATTGCTGTTTGCTGAAACGATCGCCATTTTCTATCAACCGTTTCGCCCAGCATCCGAAATTCATTCCTCAGCCGTCGTTCACCCCTCAGCAGAAATTGGTGAAAATGTCTATATCGGCCCCCACGTCGTTATTCAAGCAAAAGTCAAAATTGGCAGCAACGTTTGCATTCATCCAAATGTCGTAATTTACCCAGATGCGGAAATAGGCGCAGGCACTGTTTTACACGCTAATTGTGTCATTCACGAACGTACTCGCATCGGGGCAAATTGCGTGATTCACAGCGGTGCGGCGATCGGTTCCGAAGGTTTTGGGTTCGTGCCGACAGCCACAGGATGGGTGAAAATGGAGCAGTCTGGCTGCACTGTATTAGAAGAGGGCGTTGAGGTTGGCTGCAACAGCACGATCGACAGGCCCGCTGTCGGAGAAACCCGCATCGGCCAGAATACAAAAATTGACAACTTAGTACACGTAGGTCACGGCTGTCAAGTAGGGAAAAATTGCGCCTTTGCCGCTCACGTTGGCATGGCTGGCGGGGTCAAAATTGGCAACAATGTAATTTTGGCAGGTCAAGTGGGAATTGCCAATCAAGCCAAAATCGGAGATGGGGCGATCGCCACTGCTAAAGCCGGAATTCACAGCGACGTGCCCGCAGGTGCGATCGTGACGGGAGTTCCAGCAATTTCCCACAAACTATTTCTCAAAGCCGCAGCCGTCTACAACCGCTTGCCGGAAATGTACCAATCTTTGAGGCAAATTCAGCGCAAGCTCGATCGGTAGTCATTAGTTATATACTTAAGCATCTTGATTCATTCTTGTATAATGTCAAGTTGTGTAGGGGCGGATTCACGAGTATTGTTAATTTTAATGCCCATAGCTCGATCGAGCCGCCCCCCATATAAGGACGCATCAACCGTACATGATATCACCTGTTAAAAAAAGAAGATTTAACGATCGCCCGCAAGGATTTTTCGACGGTTTGAGGGTCTTATTCACGCGCGCCTGACAGGGTACACTTAATTCAGTATACCGAAATTATTGACTATCCATTTCAGAGCTAGTCGCAAAGAGAGCGATCGTCCTGTAAATTCGGGTTATTCTTCAGATAATCCCCTGCTTTCTGACAACCGATACCTAAAAGATCATCGAGATTCATACTCCAAAGCAAGGGTTTACCGTAATAGTAATTCTCTTTGTCCCGAATCCAGGCAAAAATCTGCTGCCCATCAGAGTTGAAGCTGATGTTATCACCAGCAAAACTATCCTGTTTAAAGCTTTTTAGCATTATCCCATCACGGCTCCAAATTTTAACTGCACCACTATCATCAGCCGAGGCAAGCATCTCACCATTTGGGCTGAAACTAAGACTTTTAACAGACGCACTGTGTCCTGATAGGCGATGCTCAAGCTTGCCACTTTGATAATCCCAGAGGATAACAGTGCTATCATCGCTAGCTGAGGCGATCTTTGAACTATTCGGATTGAAAATTACATCCCGAACAGGACTTTTATGTTGTTCAAGAGTTTTAATCAATCCACCTTTTAAGTTGCAAAGTTTTACGGTTTTGTCATCACTGGCAGATGCAAGTATCTTACCGTTTGGACTAAAACGGACGCGATTCACTTTATCTATATGCTTTTCTAAAATATGCAGTGCATTACCATCAAAATCCCACAGTCTCACTGTTTTATCATCGCTGGCAGAGGCAAGGATTTGACTGCTAGGACTAAAACTGACACTATTGATGCGATCGCGGTGTCCTTTTAAAGTAGCAACTATCTTTTTGTAATCGCTGTTCCAGAGTTGCACCACATCTTCAACACCGGAAACAGCAAATGTCTTGCCATCCGCTCCAAAGTGCACACTTTCAACCCGGTTCCCGTGTCCCTTAAGATTTAGAATGAGCGTACCGTCGCTCTGCCAGAGCTTGACAGTATTATCTTCGTCCGCAGTGGCAAGCATCTTACTATTTGGACTAAAATTGACTAAAGTAATTTTACTGCGATGTCCCTTGAGAGATTGAATAAGCTTGCCATTACTGCTCCAAAGGTTTACTACATTATTCCGCTCGACAGAAGCAATTAGTCTTCCATCTGGACTAACACTAATTTTAGGAACGTCATCGCCGTCATTCTTAATAGTTCTAATTACCCGACCTTCTCTGTTGTAAAGTTTGACGTTATCCTCAGCTATCAATATAATGGTTGCGCTGTCAGGACTGAAACTAATTTTAGGGGAATCCTCGCTATTGGCTGCGAGAGTCGTGATTTTTTTGCCATCACTACCCCAAAGTTTGACATTATTATAATTAACCGAGACAAGCAATCGGCTGTCAGGGCTAAAACTGACATCAGCTTTATAGAACTCTTCCGGTAAAGTGGTAATCAAAGTCCGCTTGTGCATCCAAAGTCTTACTTTGCTATCGGAACTCGTGGTAGCAATGATCTGACTGTTGGGGCTGAAAATCGCGCTATAAACTAGCCCATCATGCCCCTTGAGAGTTTGAATCACTTTTCCATTCCGACCCCAGAGTTGCACCTCATTGTAATTGCTAGGGACAAATAACCTCTGACTGTCGGGGCTAAATCTTACTTGACTGTTATCGGAAGAAATCCTCCGATTTAAGCTGCCACTCGACTTTTCAATTGTTTGAATCAGTAAACCGTCGCGATTCCACAGCTTCACTGTGTTATCCCAACTCACAGTAGCAATAAGCTGACTGTCACCACTAAAAATAACTTCTGAAATCTTTTTTGTATGGCCTTGCAAAGTGCCTATGAACTTGCCATCTTGGTTCCACAGCTTTACTATATTGTCTTGGCTGACAGTAGCAATCAGCCGACTGTCAGGACTAAAAATTACCTTCGTAATGCGTGCTTCGTGACCGGGCAGATTTCCAATTAGCTGGCCATCCGATCTCCACAGCTTGGCTGTATTATTTCTCTCTACAGTAACCATGAGCTTACCATCAGGACTGACTTCGGGAAATGACGAATTCAGCTCGAAGGTATTCAGTAATTTGTTTGTACTGTTCCAGAGTTTTGTCGTCGCCTGAGTACCCATTAAAGCAATTACCTTACCGTCGGGACTGAAACTTGCGTTTTCCATGCGATCGGCAAGTTCTATGGAATTTTTTACGGTTCCGTCGCTGTTCCAAAAATTCAACTGGTTATCATCAATAGAAACGGGAAAATTGTCAGGGCTGAAGCCGACAATTTTGGTTCTCTTCATTCGATTTTCATGGCTATCAAAAGTCTCTGAATTAAGCCTCACAAGTTTCACTACATTGTCCTTACTAGCTACGGCAATAGTTTTAGCGTTAGGACTGAAGCTGCCAATTGTCGAATTGGGAAGGCTTAAATCTTTCAACTGTTCAATTTTACTACCTTCTATTTTCCAAAGACTCGCTATATTCCATTTGTTAACAGCAGCCAGCCACTTACCATCAGAACTGAAACAAGCGAAAACAGGAATAAAAAAATCTGCTATATTATTAAATGTTGTGAGTAAAATACGATCATCAATTTTCCAGATTTTGAGGGTATTGTCCCTACTAGCTACACTCAGAGTTTGGCTATCTCGACTGAATGCCAGGTCAAGAACGCCAGGACTATTAATAGTTTGAAGTTGCTTTCCATCTGAACTCCACAGTTTGATAGTACCATCCTCACTAGCTGAAGCAATCCTTTGACCGTCCGGGCTAAAACGCACGATGTTAACAGTAGAATTATGCCCTGCCAGCGTTTTAATGGGAGTGCCATCAATTTTCCAAAGTCTTACACTATTGTCCCGGCTAGCAGAAACAATTGTCTTACCGTCAGGACTAAATCGAATATTTGTCACCCAGTCGCGATGTCCTTCTAAAGTTGTAATTAATGTGCCATTAAGACGCCACAAGTAGATTTTATTATCCTTGTTTCCAGCAGCAATGATTTGACTATCTGGGCTAAAGGCAACGCTAGTGAATTCATTCCTATATTTTCCTTGTAAAGCAGGTTTTTTCTCGCTACCGTCGCGGTTCCAAAGTTTCACCGTTTTATCTTTACTACTAGAAGCAATAAATTTGCCATCAGGGCTAAAACTAATATCTCTGATAGTATCGGTATGACCCTCCAATCGGTTGCGCTCTTTTACGCTATAAACAACCTCCTGCAATCTCGACACCACTTGATTCCTAGTATTCGGTTCTATTCTCCATCCGTGTTTGAGCTTCTTTCCAGCTTTTAAACCTTCTACCAGCGCCTCTAACTCTTTATCTGAAGCCAATAAAGATTCGGAATTAGCACTAATTTGCTTGAGTTCAGCATTAGTTTGACCGATTTTCGCCTCAACTCCAAATACACCTGCGAGAACTGCGAGAACTGCCATGATAGCCCCGCCGGCCATTGCCAGTTTTAATTGTCGTTTTAGCACCCGATTTAACTCAGCTTCACTGCGCTTTCTTTGCGCTCTTTCTTTTTCCAATTCTTCAATCAGTTCATTATTTTTTTGGCGACGCACGAAATCAGCCAGATAATCGTGAACCAGTTGATAGCGATTGTCTGGAAAACTAGGTAACAGCAATACCAACCCCGACTTTACAAAAATTTCTAGAACTAACTCTAAGTTACTGATCTCTGTTAGTAAGTCTTCTAAACCTTTTTTTAAATCATCACGAGTTCTGAGGGGACGAGTGCTATTTTCATCTGTTAGCAGCCACAAAACAAGTTCAGCAAGCTGCTTATTTTCTGAACCGCAGTCTTTAATAACTTCTTCTAAAAATCTCGCTACCAGTGCTGCTTTCGGCCCTTTTTTTTGATATTGGGCTAGGGTGGTAATATTCTCAGATTGTAATTGGGCGCCCACAATTTGCAGTTCGACTGGACGCACCTCGTTAACTTCTCCTGCTAAATCTTTGACAAGTTCGTCAATCAAAGCCGGTTCTAACTCAAACTGAGTTCTTTCAGTTAAATTTTGAATAACTAACTTTGCCTCATCTGGCTTAAAGTTACCTAAGTAAAAAATAATATTTTTATCCAAAATATTATCATGAATTACATCAAATCTGGTAAATCGCGTACACTCTAATAAATAATGCAGGTAATCTTCTCGAAGGGAAAGAATTACTTTGATATAAGGGATATCTAAACAAGCGCGTAAAAAATCATAAAACTTTTTTCTGTCTACGCTGTCTTTACAAATAAAGAAAAATTCTTCAAATTGGTCAAAAATCAGAATAGTTAACAGATTATGCTCCGCATTTTCCCGTAACTGAGCGAGCAGAGACTCTGTTAAACTCAAGGTAGGAGAGTTAAGCCCAAAATCAGATTCGCGCTCTTCTCTTTCTTCGACACTAAAAAGGGTTAAAGAAAATCCTTTTTGAATACTGACCAGTTCCTTTTTCAAACACTTAGCCAGTTCATCAGCCCAATCTGCATAAACCTGCTGTAAAACTGGCAGAACACTGCGGGCATTTATCGGCTTTTGTTTTAAAGCAGGGATTAGTCCAGCCTGTTCAATTGAACTTTTACCAACCCCTGATTCCCCGTGGATGATCGTCAGTTTGCAGTCATCTCGCTCGATCCGTTCCAGCAAGCGTTCGACACTGTGCAACCGTCCCGAAGAGGCGATTTCCAGGGCAACTTCGTCTTGCGGTTCAGCAGAGGGTAACGCTGGGTTGGCAATCTGTTGTTTTGGCTGTAACCTCCCTGCACCGATAAAAGCTCGAAAACCAAACTGACTTTCGATCGCCTGTCGCTCTTGTTTAATATGAAAGGCATTGAGGTATTGTCCTTGTTGGAAATAGTATTCTCGCAAATTTATCAAAATCTGGATGTAAAGCTCAGGATCGTATTGAGCTTTGGTTTGACTTCTGGCAGTTTCTAAAGTGGCGATTGCCTCCGATACCTGACCGAGTTGCTGTTGTGCTTGCGCTAGCGAAAATAAATACCAACCCTGATGAAAAGAAAGTTCTAAATCCAATAAAACACTTTGTTCCGGGGATGGATTTGATATAGTCTCTGTAGCATCATTTAGTAGAAACAGAGCCTGCCCGGCCGCTTGTTTTGCCTCAATCCAGAAGGATTTAGACAACGCCACTTCAGCGAGAAAGCCATAAACTCGGGCTTGTCTGAATTGGTCGTAATAGGTTTGATGGAGAACTAAGGCTTTTTTCGCCACGAGCTCTAGTTCGCGCCAATGCTTCAGCCGATGCAGCACCTCTGCCAAGAAATTGATAAATTTAGCCGCTAAGTCGGAGCGATCAGCTTGTTCAAAAGCCTCTATTGACTGCTGAAAATAGTCTCGGGCGCGCTCAGCAGCTTGCTGATACTCCACGCGATGTCGTGCTGCATAATTACGCCACCACAGTCCAATATAAAATAGTAAAAGTCCACAACGAGCGCGATCGCCTGTTTGCTGCCACAAAGCCAAACTCTGTTCGTAATGCTCGCGAGATGCAACATGGGAATTATCAGCGACTCGACCCAGGATAAATTCCAAACCAGCCTCCAGCTCTGGATCTAACATTACCTCTCGACCTTGCAATTCTTCACGAGCTGACTTGAGCTCAGCACAACGCGGAGAACCATTTTCAAGATCTAGTGCAGCATTATCTAAAAATACGTTCTCGCGAGAATTTAAAACCTTAGCAAACACCTCATCAACAGTTTGCCGAATGAATTGAATCAACTCGTCCACGGTCATTAGAAACTCCACCGTCGTTGCCCAACTGTGGAAATCTGGAATCAACCGAATCAGCTTGCACAGGATCGCATCTGTCACCCACAGCACTACAGGAAAGTTAAAGTTGCGAAACTCCTCTCGAATCTGATTGGTCGCCGTCAAAACCGGGTCGAGTTCGCGCGCTGACTCCAGACCAACTATCATTAGTGCATTAGGTTGTTCTGTACCCAGTTCTTCTGTAATCCTGGTGTAGAGAGTTTGAACGGACTTTTCTAGCACCAATTCCCGCATCTGAACCGGACATTGTTCCCGCAACTGCTGCACAATTTGTTCCCGCAATGTTCTGTAGTTGCAAACCGCTAAAATTAAGGAAAACTCTTCTTGAAAGCAAGTAATTCCCCGGATCAGGGTTTTCAAAGACTCTTGATTAATCTGTATTAACTCGGGTGACGAATCATTCATAATTGCAACTCCTTTGCCTCTGCTAAAATAGGGTTGATATCAAACCAACTTTCATCTGCATCGCGATACTCAAAGACAAACAAACTCCGCAGTAAAGTTTGATATTCTTCCTCACCTCTGACAGTTTTTTGTTGCGCTACCAGCCGTAGCAGTTCCCATTCGTGGGGCGTGATTGCTTTACTCAGTTCGCTGCGCCGCTGACTAATGACTCGCTCTACCAAATCGCGGGAAAAAGGCGGGTCGTCTTTTTTCATACAGCTATTAAGCAGCACTAACAAGTTTCGCACATGACCGCCGCTGACTTGACAGAGGTAATCTAACGTTTCTGATGCGTCAAACACTTCTGAGATTAAGTTGATGCGTTGCTCTGAATCTACATTAGGGAATGCTCTTGCTAGAATCATTTTTCGGAGCAAAGCAATGCCTTCAGAGCATTGACTGCCATCTCGTTCATGCACTCGCACCATCGGCAACAGTTGAGGATCTGAGCCAAAGCGATTAGTCAAATTTTCTTTGTCATTGGAGAAAGCTAGAACTAAGGGGACGGTGTAGACAACGTGGCACTTGAGTTTGTTGAGTTGTTCTCCTCGGTCTACAAAAAGGTACTCAGGTTGAGTTCTTCCTGATGACCTTGGCTTGCTATCAATCCGGTCTAGATTGTCAACAATCACAACCATTCCGGCTTTGCCTTGCTGCTTGAGCTGCTTTTGGGCGGGTTCAATTAGTTCCTGATTAATGGCTTCTAAGATATTATTGACTCGCGGCTCTAAGTGTTGTCTTAACAGAGAGCGAATATCTTTACTATCCTTTGCTTTGGTGGTGATTTCTCCTATTCCTACTGCTAGGGAAAACTTTCCTGGTTCTGCATTTATGCCGATATCGCCCACGACAGGAACTTTAGCTTTGATTCCCGTGATTTCTGAGTTTAAAAGGTTGGCAGCTCCTTGGAGTAAATTCTGGAAACGGGTTGGTTGGAGTGGGATTTGAGCTGCCTCCAAACTCTGGCTCACTTGACGGGCGATCGCCAGTAAGATATCGCTGATATCCACATCTCCCATATCGAAGTCTTGAGAAGACTCAAAATAAACTACGTGGAAACTTTTTTGTTCTAACTCTGCTTTTAGTCGCGATAATTCAGTGGATTTCCCGCAACCGATATGTCCGGTGAATAACTGACAAGTTGGCTCATCTTGGGAGAAGATTATAGCACGACCCAGTTCTTTGATCAGATTGCTCCCTCGCACTGCTGAAAAATCGATGTAATACTGTCTATCTTCAGGTTGGCTGATATCAAGAGTCCGGCTGGGATTGGATGCTTTAAAAAATCTGTGTAAATCTAGTGCCATCAAACCCTCACTTATATATTATGCTCGATTATATTCTGCATTTAGGTTCTCAGCAGTCACTGGCTCCCTGCTGGCTCTGTGGGGACACTTACACCCCTCCAACTCCAAGTGTCGAAAGTTACCGTCAGGAAAGCGGGTGCTTTTGATTTGACGGTGGAAAAGGTATGCTTGCAGAGTATTCGTTGGAAACCCTGCCACGCCCCTTCACCATTTTGATGGTTACTTTTATTGCCATTTGTCCAGTAATGTCTAGTTTATAACTGATTAGAAGCGTACCGATCTCAACCCGTTAAATGTGGAATAGCATAAACAACCTGCGACTGCTGTCGCCGTCAATACCAGCAATTGTCAAAATAATCTTGTTTTTCTCAACTTGGATTGTTGTGTGGCTTCCCGCAGCGATTGTGCTGGCGATCGCCCTCAAATGGCATCCGCCCCAACCACTGGGAAACAAAAAACTACCTTTACTAGCTTCCCTTTATGCGATTGTCCCCTTCATTTTATGGGCGACAACTTCGATCGAAAACACATCTTTTGCCAACTGGGGTTGGGATTGGCAACCGGCAGTTTTGATGTCATTAATGCGGGGGTTAGGATTAGGAATAATCAGCTTAGTAATTTTATTCGGTCTGCAATTAACAGCAGGCTGGCTCGATCTAAAAAAAAGCGAGACTTCCACCGAAACAGGCGAAAAAAAAATTAATTTTTGGGATTTAATTTTTAACCCTGCTAGTCTGCTGACTCTGTTATTAGGACTGTGGATTAGCGCCACAGAAGAGTTAATCTTTCGCGGCTGCTTGCAAACAATCCTCCAGCAAGATTACTCAGCGCTAATCGCAGCAGCGATCGCCAGTTTCATTTTTGCGATCGCCCATCTAATTTGGGCAGCCAAAGAAACTCTACCGCAACTGCCCGGATTGTGGCTGATGGGGATGGTTTTAACATTAGCCCGCATCGCAGACAATGGCAGTTTAGGATTGGCGATCGGCATTCACGCAGCTTGGATTTGGGGTATAACTACCGTAGATACAGAGGGCGCAATTAATCCGACAGGCCGGGCACCAGAATGGATTACAGGAATAGCAGCAAAACCGCTAGCAGGTGCAGCCGGCATTTTATTGCTACTAGCAACCGCAACCTTACTCTTTTTGACTCAAATCAGCGTTAATCAGCGCTAATCAGCTTAAATCAGCGATAAAAATTCCGACATTAATTCAAGTGTCGATCGATCGTCACAATCGAAACCGGATTCAGCGAGTCAAAACGAGTCAAATTGCCCGCATTTACTGAACGCGATAACTGCACTTGCACGATTCGGTAACTCCAGTGCGGTTCCCGGCGCACCCGATCGCCCATCCAGCTAAAAACAGTAGCAATATCCTCAAAAGTATCCAACGCCAGCACGATCGAGCCTCCAGGGAGCAGCCGCAGCGCGCAAACGCCCAAAATTTTAGTCAACCCTCCGCCACTACCGCCAATAAAAATCCGGTGCGGAGGACGCAAGCGGTGCAAGATTTCCGGGGCGGTTCCGTGAATCGAGAACACATTTTGCAGCTCAAAACGGCCATAGTTGAACTCGATCGCAGAAGTACCAGAAACCGTTTGTTCGATCGCGTAAACCTCAGACTGCGGGAATAAACGAGCAATCTCGATGGACACAGAACCGTTACCAGCACCCACATCCCAGACAACTTGTCCCGGTTGCAAAGCCAATTGTCCCAGCACCAACACCCGCACTTCCCGTTCAACCGTCAAACGCGGCTTGTCGCCACAACCGATAAAAGCTGCATCCGGTATTCCCAACAAAGGCAACTTTTCCAGATCCAAAGGTTCTGCCCTCGGCGGGGACTCCCGCAGCATCACAACCACGCTCAGCGGTGCAAAAGACTCTCTCAGCAAAGCTTCCAGAGACTTGCGGCTTACCCGTTCCTGGGCCGCCCCCAAGTTTTCGCAAACCCAAAACTCGTAGCGTGTCGGCAAATCTAGAGCTTTCACCAAACTTGCCAGTACAGCCGGAGTGTGAGCTTCGTCCGCCAGCACCGCAATCTTCTCCACACCGAGCTTCAGCTTCGCCGTCAGCTCCTCAAAATAGCGTCCTTGAGAGCCTACACAATGAGCATCTTGCCAAGGGATTTTCAAGCGATTAAAAGCCAACTGCACCGAAGTGACATGGGGATGAAAAGTTAATTTTTCTGGCGGCAATTGGGCAATTAACAACTTTCCCCAGCCGTAGAACAGCGGGTCGCCGGCCACTAAAATTACGATCGGTCGATCGCGGGGTTCCACCGTCCCTGCTGAGGGTTCTAATTCGGGTTCAGTCGCCCACCACCGCCGAATTTCCAGAATTGCTTCGGTCAAATCTTCCAACGCCCAGCGCTCTCCATCGTGCTGGGGAAAATAGCTCAAATGGCGATCGCTCCCTATTAGCAGAGCGGCCATTTCTACAACCTGCCGCGCCGATTCGCTCAGCCCAGCAGCTCCATCTAAACCGATACCAACAACGTGTACTGTCACTTTTTAAGCAAAAAGTAAAAAACCAGAATTACTGATTTTTCCTGGTTTTTCATAAATTTTTTCCTTGACTTTACTGTCAAACAAAAATAATTAAAGCATTTAATAGCCAATATCCTGACTATTGTCACAAGCGAGAGGGGGAGAGGGGGAGAGGGGGGCGAGAGAGTGGGAGAGTGGGAGAGTGGGAGATGGGGAGAGTGGGAGATGGGAAAAAATATTCCTTCTTCCCTCTTCCCTCTTCCTTCTTCCCTCTTCCCTCTTCCTTCTTCCTTCGTTAAAACTCAAACACAGGCCAGTCCGGTTGCCGGAGGTAGGTGGTCATGTCGTCAAACTTCCGCAGTTCCACTCGGTGTACAGACAGTTCTTGCGGCGTGTCCAGCCATTGCTCGTTTAACTCTGACAGCAAAGCGCACAAGCGATCGCGGTCAAGGTTCGGCCCAACGTCCCCAAAATAAGCCAGAGTAATGTGGGCCGTAAAATGATATTGCTGTTCGATTCCCAAAGCCATTAAATCGGGATTTTGATAGATCGATCGGCGAAACTCCAGAATTTGCTTGTAAGAGTTTTCGTCCGTCGGTGCTAAACAAACACCCACAGCTCTAGTCATCACCATCAACCCCAGCACTATCCAGCGAATGGGAGGGCCCCCCGCCAAGGGTTTGCAGGCGGCAAAACGATCGGCCATGCGCGAGCGCAGTTGCTCCTCAAATTCGGGATTTTTATCAGAGGCATCTCGAAAAGCGCTGCTCCAAATCAAATCGGCTACGGTTAAATGGAAGCTATCAGGAGGCAGTGCCACGATCGCACCGTCCGCTATTTCATGCAATAGCCGTTGTTGGATCGAGTGCAAATTACTATAAAGTGCAGCATTTTCTGCATCTTCCCCAGCCGGCGGCGTAATCACCGAATAACCCGGAAAAGGTACAGGATCTCTGTGACCAGCTTCGTCCGGCTTAAATTTTGGAGATTCCTGAATGTGTTCCACCTGGGACTTGTAAGACTCCAGCAGCGTCATTCGCGCCACCCGATTTACGTAAGCTTGATAAGTATCATCCAATCTTGATTTCCTCGCGGTGACATACTCCCACACCAAATTTTATATTATGGCGCGGGCTTCCAACAGCCCAATTCAGGATATGTTGGACAAGCCTCGCGTGCAACTCTGATTTTTTGGGCTAGTGAGCGTTTTTCATGCAAATTTACCTGTTTTGGGGGGAAGACGACTTTGCGATGGCGCAGGCTGTGACAAGTTTGCGCCAAACAGTCCTCGACCCCAACTGGGCTAGTTTTAACTATGACAAGATTATTGCCGATCGACCCGACACTGTGGTCGAAGGGCTCGATCGAGCCTTAACGCCCCCCTTCGGTACCGGCAGCCGTTTTGTCTGGCTGGCAAATACGACTGTTACGCAGCAGTGTTCTCCAGAACTGTTAGCGCAATTGGAACGAACACTGCCAGTGATTCCCCCTACCACCGTGCTGCTGCTGACATCCGTCAAAAAACCCGACAGCCGGCTCAAATCTACCAAGTTACTTGTCCAGTCCGCCCAAGTGCGGGAATTTTCGCCGATTCCACCTTGGAATGACAAAGAATTAGTCCAGCGGGTGCGCCAAGTCGCCGGCGAAATGAACGTAAAATTGACCGCCACAGCGATCGAACTTTTGGCCCAATCCATTGGTAGCGATACCCGCCAGCTATACAGCGAACTCGAAAAATTGTTGCTGTTTGCGGGCAACCGCAGCCAACCTCTGAACCCGGAAGAAGTTGCGGCACTGGTACACTGTCACGCCCAGAATACTTTCCAGCTAGCCGATGCGATTCGCGAGGGCAATACCTCCGCCGCTTTGGATTTATTGGCCGGCTTAACTGGCCGCAGCGAACCTGGTTTGAGGATTACGGCTGGCTTGACTGGTAAGTTTCGGATTTGGCTGTGGGTAAAGGCAATGATCCAAGCGGGCGATCGCGATGATAAAATTGCTCAAGCGCTAGATCTCGGCAATCCGAAACGAGTATACTATTTTCGTCAAGAAGTCAAGAACGCCAGCTTAGAAAAACTGCAAAAAAGTTTGCCTTTGCTGCTAGAGTTAGAAGCTTCTTTAAAGCGGGGCCGGGAAGAAATCTCAACCCTGCAAACCAAAGTTATAGAACTTTCTAGCTTGTTTCGCTGATGCGCGACAGCGCACAGGATCGGCCCCTTACTGTAAATTTTTACAACAAATTTCGATAGAGGCTATGTGCTTGATGCCGGATCACGGGTCAAAAGGTCAATAGATACTAGAAATACTCTCAGAATGGCAAAGTAGAAGTTAATGTGGTAAATAAATATTGTCCGCCGAACGCCGATCGGTTAATATTATTTGCCGGCTCTCCACCCCCCCCAAAAAAAGAGCGCTACCCATGACACAACAGAACCCGCGGGAACTGCTCAAGCAAGGCGATCCAAAAGCGATCGCATCTAGCATCAACCGTACACTCAAACCCAAAGGCATCAACGCCGATGTGACGCGCGACAACGGCTGCCTCCACATAATTCTGGAGGCAGACAAAGTACCGGATCAAATGGTATTGGTCGATTTCATCCGCACCGGCATGACGAAGCTGGGACTCGAATCAATTCACACTGTAAAGGTTTACGGGCGTCGAACAGGTGACGGATCGCCTGCGTGGGAAGATGAAATTGATCTGATGCCTGCAGGTTCCATGCCTTACCCCTTGGATAGTGGAATGCCTGACGACTCTGTAGGTTTAGATGATGTCGAACCCGAAGGCGGAGACTATTATCAAGAAGGAGAATTCGATCGAGATGACGACGAGGAAGACGAAGACGAAGACGAAGATCAAGCCCCGCCTCCGAAAAAACAATTTCCCAAATGGGTAATACCTGTGGGTATCTTAGTACCTCTGGCGGCGATCGCAGGGCTTTTCTTTACTAAAACTTTCCCCTTCGGCAACTCTAACCCAGAACCCATCGCCCCCGAAGCTGCTTCCCCCTCCCCCCAACCCTCATCTCCCCCTTCTAAAGCCGCTGTATCCTCTCCAGCCGCATCTCCAGGCACCCCACAGGCAGCCTCCCCTGCACCAAAACCCGCTCCTACTGCTGCTGCGCCAGCAAGCCCAGCTTCAGCTTCTCCTGCACCAAAAGCCGCTGCGCCCAAGCCTGACTCTTGGAGGGAAGCCGTTAACACAGCTCAGAAGGCAGCAATTTCGGCCCAGAAGGCTCAGTCTCAAAATGAGTGGATCGCAGTAGCAAGCGAGTGGCAGCAAGCGGTTAAGCTCATGAGAGCCGTACCGTCAACCAGCCCGAACTACCAAAAGGCTCAGCAAAAAGCCGCAGAGTATCAGGCTAATCTGATTGTTGCCAACCGCAGGGCAGCAGCAGCGCCTTAAGAGTTTTGAGGTTTGAGTGGAATACTCGATGTGCTAAAAGTCAAAAGTCAAAAGCCAAAAGTAAAAAAACTTGTTTTTACTGAAAGCTTTCTTACTTTTGACTTTTTTCAATTTTATTAAAATTTCATTTAAGCTGTCGCGCATTTAAATTGCATATTCTCCGCGGGCGGGACGCCGACCCCAATTATTGTTTGATTGCTTTTTAACAGACAATTTCTGGGGGTTAACAAGGGAGCTAAAACCTTGAGACAGAAGGGATGAGAGCTGGGTTCCCCAAACAAGATGGGTCTACTATAGTGACAAGTAAACCCACAAATCAAAAAAATACTAATGGAATTTAGTCACGAGCATCTAGAAAAAAAATTGGGCTGCGCCCACTTCCTGATGTTGCTGCTTCTGGCTCAACTTGATTCAAACCGAAAAAAAAGTCAAACTAGAAACAATAGCAAGAGTCTTTCCAATCTGGATAACTTGTGAAGGAAGAGGCAGAAATTTACAAAGATTCTTGGATTTACGTAGCTTAACGATTAGTAGGTTATTGTGGCTTATCATCAGTTATTGCCTAGAGAAATCGGTACCCAAAAAGTCGAAACATAAGTTATACCTAGCGATTGACCGCAGCCAGGGAAAAAATCTCAATTTACTAATGGTCCGTGTGATTTGGTCAAGAAAAGCCATTCCCTTAGCCTGGATATTACTGCCGCACATAGGAAATAGTAACTAGGAGGAACAAGAAAGTGTACTCTCTTCAGTTTTAGCAATATTCAAAGATTATCAAATAGTGGTGCTAGGAGACCGCGAGTTTTGTTCCCTAGATTTAGCCACCTCGCTCCAGACAAGGAATGTCAGATGTTGTTTAAGCTTTAAAAAAACGATTTTTATAGAAGTAAAAAATAAAATTTTGCAGCGATTAGATGAGTTACCAATTAAACCGGGAGTTGCCTTATATTATCAAGGGAATAAAATCGGTAAAATCGGCCATTTTCAGGATTTTGTCGTGGCAGCTAAATGGAAAATAAACTACCGCAATCAAAACACAAAATAGCCTTGGTATATCTTGACTGATCGGGGAAGTTTAATCGTCGCCATTGAAGCGTATAAAAAAAGAATTGGGATTGAAGCAATGTTCCGAGACTGTAAACGTGGGGGCTATAATCTAGGAGGCAGTGGATTAAGAGAAAACCGATTGAACTCAAGGATTTTGGTGATGTCTCTGGCTTATTTAAAGTCAACACTGCCAGGAGATGAAATCAACTGACATCAGGAAAAAAATATGTCTGTTGTCTCAAAGAATCCGGGAGAATTTACTGAAGATGCAGTACATTTTGTGTGGATTTAAATGGAGAAAAGTGCGTTAAAAACTGGGAACAATATCACCAATGGACTGCCGAATTAACCAGTAAATCCCCCCATAAACGCCGCTTTTATCAGAGAGGTATAAGGGTGGGAACCATTATGCGCTCTACGTCGTAGCTCTCTTGTTACCCCTTCAGCGATCGCACACAGTCCCGGCGACCCCTGGGTTTTTTAGTTTGTGAGCCCTGGGATGACGATCGTTGGTGAGGAAACTTGACAAGCAGCGGCCACACAACTTTTGTTAAGCTTGCTAGATTGGGGAGTAGTTTAAAAATTAACCCTATGAATTCACTAACTTTTTTGCAGAACATCAAGCTGACAGCGACAAGACAGGAGATTCCTGCCGAATCGGAATCTCAATAGTAAACTCTGTTCCTCTGCCTGGTGCAGAAATACACCCCAAGCTTCCCCGGTGTTTTTCCACTACAATTTGCCAGCTAATCGATAACCCAATCCCTGTGCCCTTACCGGGGGGTTTTGTCGTAAAAAACGGGTTAAATACATGGCGACGAACATCTTCCGATATCCCCGGCCCATTGTCCACAATTCGGACAGCTACGCAATTGCTGCTTGTTATTTCTGTGCTAATCCGAATCACGCTAGGATTCGCTTTAATTTCTTCTAGCGATCTCTGCTTGTTCCACTCATCAATAGCATCGATCGCATTTGCAAGTACATTCATAAATACCTGATTCATTTCTCCCCCATAACACTCCACTTCGGGCAGGTTTGGGCAATAGTCCCGCACCACTTCAATCGAGGGGCGGTCTGACTTAAATTTTAATCGGCTCTGTAAAATCATCAGCGTGCTGTCGATACCTTCGTGAAGGTTGACCGATCTCATTTCATATCCTTCTTGCCGTGCGAAGAGGCGCAAAGATAAAACGATTTCGCGGATGCGATCGGCTCCTAAGTACATCGATTTGAACATTTTAGGCAAGTCGTCTTTGAGATAATCTAGCTCGCTTGCTGCGATTTCTGCTTGTATATCTGGAGCCGGGTTAGGATAGTGCTTTTGGTACAGGTCAATGATAGTGACCAAAGCTTTTGAATATTCCATAGCATAGGAAAGATTTCCATAAATAAAATTAATTGGATTATTGATTTCATGAGCTACACCAGCTACGAGTTGACCTAGCCCCGACATTTTTTCGCTTTGAATGAGCTGACTTTGCACCTGCTTGAGTTCGTGCAGGGAATTTTCGAGCTGTAGGGCTTTGTGTCGCTCTCGCGCTTCCGATGCTTGCAAAGCTACTTGTGCAAGCTTGCGTTCAGCAGCCTCCTGCTTGAGGCGTTCGTTCGTTTTGGAAAGTTCAGCGGTGCGCTGTTCTACTCGCGTCTCTAGTTCTTGCGTCAAAACTTGTAGGTCGGCTTGCGCTCGCTCGCGCTCGACAATTTGCGCCTGAAGCTTTTTAGTTAGATTTCGCAGATTCAGGTGTGTGATAGCCCGAGCTAAAACTTCTTCCTGTTGAAGGGGCTTAGTGATATAATCAACTCCCCCCACATTAAAGCCTTTGACTTTGCTCTCTGTATCGTCCAGCGCGGTCATAAAAATGACTGGGATATCTTTAGTTAAGTCATTTGCTTTTAGATGTTGACAGGTTTTAAACCCGTCCATCTCTGGCATCAGAACATCCAACAAAATTAAATCGGGTTGAGAATATTGCACTTTTTTGATAGCGCTAGACCCGCTGCGAGCTACCCAAACAGTGAAGCCAGATGCGCTCAAAAAATCCAATACTGAACCCAGATTAGTGGGCGTATCATCCACAATTAAAATGGTTCCTCTGTCTAAAGATTCGCTAGTCATTTTTAGTCCTCATCTAAACTGTTGAACAAATTCTACTAATTTGTCTTCTTCAAAGTTTTTGGTTAATTCAAGCAACTGATTGACAAAAGGTGCATAACGCATATCTATTGCCTTCAGCTTGCTGGCTCGCTTCTCAATACTGAGGAGTTCACCTTTCATCGCTAAATCGAACAGGACTGCAACTTCTTCCGAAGGGGGAGCAATCAGTTGTTGGTCTTGGATTTGGGAAGGGAGTTCGGTGAAGATACCTTCTGAACTGAAAGTTGTTCGCTCCTCATAAATCCATTCTAAACCTAAATGGTTGCCCAAGCATTCTAATAACTTTTCTGCTCGAATAGGTTTGAGGAGAAAAGCGTTGCAACCAGCCTGGAAAATGCTTTGGGGATCGCCGGATAAAATGCTAGCAGAAGTTGCGATCGCGATTACATCCTTCAATGGAGGGATTTTTCTGATCCGCCTCACCGCTTCAAAGCCGTCCATGACTGGCATTACCAAGTCAATTATAATACAGTCCGGTTGAAATAACAGCGCTTTATTCACGCAGTCTTGACCGTCCGTTGCCTCCATCAATTCAAACCCAATGGGAGCTAAAAGATTAACTAGAACAGAGCGATTTTGCCAGCGATCGTCAACGACTAAAATTTTCCGCCGATCGCCTGAGAAACTCCTAATAATTTTTTCAGGTTCTTTTTTATACCCTTCCCAGCTTTCGGTAATAGGCAACTCTAACTCAAACCAGAAAATACTGCCTTTACCTAAAGAGCTTTGTACTTTCAGTTCGCCACCCATCATCTCCACTAATTGGCGACTAATTGGCAGCCCTAATCCTGTTCCCTCTATCTGGCTAACTGAACCGCTGGCTTGCTCGAAGGGCAAAAATATTTTTGATAGTTCCTCCGGCGCGATGCCAATGCCTGTATCTTCTACTTGGAAAATAAATTTCGCTGTTAGGGATTGGGGATTGGCGATTGGTGATGACAAAGATTGCTGAGTCTCCAGTCTGTCTACTTTGAAAGTAACGCCTCCTTTTTCGGTGAATTTTATGGCATTACCGAGTAAGTTGATGAGAATTTGCCGCAATCTTTTTTCATCGGCTTGGACGCAAGTGGGAAGTGGAGTTAGCGGTTCGTAAATCAAAGAGATTCCCTTCTGGTGGGCGCGAATCTGGCAGATTTCAGTGATGCCTTGGAGAAAGTCTGACAGGTGAAACTCGGTGAGGTAGAGTTCCATTTTTCCGGCTTCGATTTTGGACAGGTCTAGAACGTCATTGATCAGAGTTAGGAGGTGTTCGCCACACTGATGAATGATGTTAATACCAGAATTTTGCTGACTGGTTAAACCTGTGTCTCGTTTGAGGATTTGGGTATAACCTAAAATGCCGTTGAGGGGTGTGCGAAGTTCGTGGCTCATGTTGGCGAGAAATTGGCTCTTGGCGCGGTTTGCGGCTTCGGCCACTTGCTCGGCTCGCTGTCGCTCTTGAATTTCCACTTCTAGGCTCGTATTTTTGGCTTTTAATTCCTCGGTTCGCTCTTCTACTTTGACTTCTAAAGTGTGATAGAGGTTGGCATTTTCTAAGGCGATCGCCGCTTGTCCCGATAGCATCCGCAACACTTCTACCCGCTTCGGTGTGAAAGCGCCAGCAATCACGTTGTTTTCTAAGTACAGGATGGCACTTAACTTACCTTGAGATAGGATAGGCGCACACAAAATTGATTTGGGTTTATGTTGGGTAATGTAGGGGTCGGCGTTAAAGATTTCCTCGCGGCCCGAATCATTTAAAACGACATCTTTCTGAGTTCTGGTGACGTAATTAAGTACCGAGATAGGCACTAGCCCAGAAGTTGATACTGGTAAAGATTCCAGCACTCGGACTCGATCTTTAGTCCCCGCCGCTTCTATAACAAGTTGACCATCTTTTGATAGAATAAGCGCTCCAGTTTCAGCGCCTGCGTTTTCTATCAAAATTTTCATTAACTTCGTGAGCAAGTTAGGTAGAACAATTTCACTAGAAATGGCAAGAGATGCTTTCATTACAGTTGCCAAGTCTAGCAACTCTGGTTGAGCGCCTGTAATGGTCAAAGGATCAATTGTCATCGTAGGGTCGAAAGGCGTTCCCATGACCGCAGGCGATCGCCCTATTAATTGCGGGTATTTTCCTTCTAGATGTTTAACTTTAGCTACAGACCCCCAGCGCATATAGGCATAATAAGCATCGGTCATGTAGGTGCGGGCAATCTTTTCTTTACCCCAGGAAAAATAGAATTTAGCAGCGAGTTCGTCAGCTAGTGCTTCTTCGTTGATATACTCGTTTTCTTTAGCAAGAGCGATCGCTTTGTCGTACATCTCGACCGCTTCTAGTTTTTCGCCTAAAACACGATGTTTTTCGGCCTCTACTAAATAGAATTTATGCAGATGATTCATTGGGGCATAATGCGCCCATTTTTGCAATTTATCTTGATTAGCTTGTACTCGGTTAAGAATGTCCTGTTGGTCGGACTGCGAAGTTTCAGGATACACAGCTAACCGTACTAGAGAATCGTAGAAATAGAATATAACAACAGTTAGCTGGCCTGTAGACGATCCGAAAGAACTTTCTACTTGAGGGATATTTTTTAAAGCTTCCGCGTAATTCTCAAACACATAACAAAGCGCAAGTTTGTGCAAGTATAAGTAATGAATTGCCAGTTGATTGTTGGTTTGCTGGTATAGCGGCAGCATTTTCTCTTCGTCGTAGGCTTCCCCCTTTAACTCGCAGAGGTTTTCGCTTCTTCCCATCATGTTTAAGACGGCTTGCCAACAGATTTTTGTATTATTAAGCGCTGTTTCTTGGCTAATTTTATGAAGGGCATCTGTATAAGTTGCTATCTCTCGTTCGAGCTGCATTAGTTGCTTGCCAACAAAAAACGAGTAATGACTCCACACCATGACGGCATAGCCAGCATATTCTAAATCTCCAGTTTCCAGCCCAGTAGAGAAAGCTGCCAGGAAAGGTTCTAAGGTATTTCGGACGTGTTCTTTCCAATGTTGAACTGCAGCATACACTAAGTGGCAAGTCTTGACTTCGATTTCTTTGGCATTTAACTTTGAGACTAGACGTAAAGCTAATTGGCCCAACTCATAGCCCCCCTCAATATCTCCTACCGCCCCGCAAAGAAGAAGACTATATACCGCATATGCAAAGGGAGACACAGAAGCATTGCCGTATTGAACGGATAAATTGACCTGTTTGCATACTGTTAAAGGCACCAGTACGGGCATCCCAGAATAGCAAGCAGAAAATATACTTGACAAAATCCCGATCGCTGCTAATTGATAACGATCGGTCATTTCAGGGAGTTCGATTAAGTCCTCAATTCGGGTGCCACTCAAAATTGCCGCAGTTTCCCCCAGCGCCTGCCCAATATCAGATGGGTTTGGCGAGTCGGGAAACTCTACCTCCAACTGCTTTAAGACTTGCAGCCCCGTATTCAATGCTTCCAGCAGCTTGTTCTGCGCCATATAAGCTTGAATCTGGACTTTGTACACTTTTACTATGTCCAATAGTGTTTTGGCGCAGTTTTGTACTATCTCAACGAATCTCTGCATTCCGTCAAAATCACCACTCAAATATGCTGACTCTGCTGCTTCCTCATGCAGCATTAATGCCAATTCATACCGATTGTCCCAACTATCTACGGCTAGCAGAGATAAACCTACTTGCAAATATTTGACGGCGGAATCGTGGGCTGTAGCAGCTTTCGCTTTCTGACCTGCAATCAGATTCAATTGGGCTAGTTCATATTTTTGGGATTCACTGGTAAGTAAGTCAGTACCATAATTGAGTTGGTTAACTAAAGCGAAAATATTTTCTTTTCGGTTTTCGGGCGTTGTACTTTGCAGCAGCAGTTGACCAATTTTTAAGTGGGTCTCTTTTTTCTGCTCATCGGGAATCAAAGAATAGGCAGCTTGCTGCACTCTGTCATGTAAAAACTTGTAGTCAACCTTCACATCAGTTAAGGTAAAACCGCCGGATTCTTCCTGACTAAATACGAGGGGAATTTTGTATTCATTGCTCAAAGGTAAAATCAACCCAGCTTGAAGTGCTGCCCACAATTGCGCTGCCGTGACTAAGGATGATTCCTGATTGACAATCGCCAACACTTCTAAGTTAAAAGTGTTGCCAATACAAGCAGCTAATTTTAATACTTTTTGTGTATCTTCTGGCAATTTGCGTATATTTCTAGCAATCAGTTCTACAACATTGTAATCGGTGATGCCGATCGCTTGAATTTGCTCGATATTCCATTGCCAGACGCCAGAATATAAATCATAAGTCAACAAATCTTCTTGATAGAGAGTTTTGAGGAGTTGACTTAAGAAGAAAGGATTGCCCTGGGTTTTATTAAAAAGTAGAGACGCGAAATATCGCGTCTTTACAGACAGGGATTCCGAACCGCCAGATTCATTTAAAGTATCCGCAATTAATTCTTCGACATGAACCAGGTGTAATGGTTGAAGGACAATATTATTCACCGTCGCACCAGTTTGGCGAATCTTGTCAATTGTTTGAATCGTCGGATGAGTTGGAGAAACTTCGTTATCTCGATATGCCCCAATCAGCAATAAATACTTGCTATCAGAATCAGTTATTAGCAATTGAATTAATTTCAACGAGGCAGAATCCGCCCACTGCAAGTCATCGAGGAAGAGAACTAACGGATGGTCAATAGTCGTAAATACGCCAATGAATTGTTTAAAGACGCGACTGAAACGGTTTTGAGCTTCAGTTGCCCCTAGCTCAGGTACGGGTGGCTGTTTGCCAATAATTAATTCGACTTGAGGGATAACATCAATGATGACTTGTCCGTTATCGCCTAAAGCGGATAACAGTTTTTCTTTCCAAGTTTGGATTTCTACTTCTCCTTCGGTTAGAAGTTGCTGAGTTAAGGATTGGAATGCTTGAATTAGGGAAGCATAAGGAATATTGCGCTTGAACTGGTCAAATTTACCTGCAATAAAATAGCCTCGTTGGCGCACAATGGGTTTGTGGACTTCATTGACCAACACTGTTTTGCCTATCCCGGAATAACCGGAAACTAGCATTAATTCGGTGGTGCCACTGGCAACGCGATCGAAAGTTTCTAGAATTTTTTCAATTTCTTTGTCGCGACCGTAGAGCTTTTGCGGTATATTTAATTGCCCTGCTTTATCCGCACTTCCAACAACAAAGTTGGAAATATATCCGCTAGCCTGTAGCTTGATCAAGCAAGTTTCTAAGTCAAATTTTATTCCCTCAGCGCTTTGGTAGCGGTCTTCAGCATTTTTAGCTAATAACTTCATTGCAATCGCTGAAATTTGTGGTGGGATTTCAGGATTTAGCTGCTGAGGGGGAATGGGAGTTTTGGCAATATGGCTGTGTACCAATTCCAGCGGGTCTGTGGAATTAAAGGGCAACTCGCCTGTGAGCATTTCATAGAAGGTAACGCCTAGTGAATAAAAATCAGTGCGGTAGTCAATTGACCGATTCATCCGCCCAGTTTGTTCTGGCGACATATAGGCGAGTGTGCCTTCGAGCAAATCTGGATGGCTGAGCGTCGAATTTTCTCGCTCCAGACGCGAAGCGATGCTGAAATCAATAATTTTAACTTTTTCAGTGGCTGGGTTGATGATAATATTGTGTGGCTTTACATCTTTATGAATAATGTTATGTTTATGGATTTCTGCTAAGGCAGAGACAAGCTGGAATCCCAAAGAAAGAAATTGAATGATTGTGAGTTTCTTACCCTTCATCCAATCTTTGAGAGACTCGGAGCCTGAATCTTCTAATATCAGTGCTAAACCGTTTTTATAGCTTTCTAAACTAATGGGTTTGACGATCGCTTCTACGTTCAAGCTGTGCAGAATTTGATATTCGTGCCGCAAGCGGGTGATGTCAGAAAGAGTGGGATACTCAGCCTTTAGCGTTTTGACGATCACGCTGGAAAAGTCCGAATCCTTCCGAGCGCGATCGACTGAAGTTCTTATTCCGCTGTGGAGGGTTTCAACGAATTGATAGCCAGCTAAGTTGATAGTCATTGTTATTCTAGCGATCGCAAGGGAATGGAGCGTAAGGTTAAGGCCGGTTTTAAAACTTAATTATTATAGGAGCTGATCGTAACATAGTAATTTACTCAACAAAAGTGAGCTCATGTTTCGCTTCTGGCAATCGTGGCCTCATGAGAGCGCCGAGCGTGGATATGTTGAAAGAACGCATTCGCGATCGCATTTTGGAGGAGGCTGTAGCACTATGAGGCGGGAAGCATAACGGCTGCAAGATATATTAGATGCAATAGCCGCAAGCGTTTTTCCCCAGAGTTTTTGATGACCGTAAAAGCGCCCTGTGGTCTAACATAGCCCAAGTTTCTTTATTCGCCACAGAAATGGGTGGGACGGAAGACTAAGGGATTTCCAAGCCTGGGATCGCGATTGGGTATTCTGCTCGTCTAGCTCTCTGCTGCATTTACTAGAAGCCTGCCTTGTAAGCGTTACTGAATTCACTGCGGGTGCAGGACAGTTGTAGGTGGTTTTTCGCTCGGTTTTCCCTAATAAAGAATACCGAGAGCAAGTGTAGCTCCCGGTATCAACTTTTCCAGTTCCGTTGTTGTTAAGTAAATCCAATTAGGCTCAATTTGGGAAAATTTGCCTCACTCGATTAAGCACAGCCGATGTTATTGGTTAGCCTGTTCCAAAGCGGGATTTGCTGGAGTTCCAGCAATTTCGGCCAAATTAATCTTGACGACTTTATTGCGGGCCTCAGTTACTTTGGGCAGGGTTAGCGTTAGAATGCCATCTTTGTATTCAGCTTGCACAGAGTCATTTTGAATGTGTGCGGGCAAGGGAAGCACCCGGTGGAATTTGCCATAGCGGAATTCAGAGCGGACGTAGCCAGATTTTTCGTCTGTGTTTTCGTAGCGGCGTTCGCCAGAGATAGAAATTGCTTCGCGAGTGACTTGAACGTCAATGTCTTTGGGGTCAATTCCAGGCAGTTGCGCTTTTAATACGAAATTGTCCCCAGCATCAGCAAATTCCACAGCGGGCATCCAAGTGGCTTCTGAGTTATCTCTCGTTGTTGCCTGTTGGTCAAAAACTTTATCGAGTTGCTGGCGGAGCGTTTCAATTTCTGTGAATGGTTGCCAATAGCGCATCAACATAATCTGTCACCTCAAAGATTGGTAAGACTTTATAACGAAAGTTTGGGTTGAAGCTCATTGCTTACAGTTATTATGATGCCGCTTCCGGGCGTGGGAGGAACAGTCAGGAAAACCCTACTCAGTTAGTCGTATTTGCTAGAATAAGTACGAAAGAAGCAGAATTTATTGGCAGTGAAGAAAACCGTACAAAGCTATTCCTAGAAACCGACAATACTGTGGCAACGCCATGATGCTCCAGCCTCAGAACTCTGCACGGCACGAGCGTTGCCGGAAGTATTGCCGGTGTTGCAAACCGCACCAAAAATGCGGTTCGGGTGATGATGTGTAGCAGACGCGTAAGGACGTGCAGGTAATCGCTCTTTCCCATAGCCATCGCTCGCTGTATGAAGGATTTCGCATAATCGCGATCGAGCTTAAATATCTCCCTTATTTCTGAGTCCGCAGAGGCGGAGTTAGTTTATGTAGTTGCGGTTTCAACCGCCGAACTATCGAGGGGGTAGCTTGTATTAACCACTCAATCTATCCAAATTTCGTCAAGAATCGGAAAGCATCGAGTACATGACTCGCGCAAACGTAAGGCGAAGTATTGTAAAAAGCTTGCCAAGCCGCCGCTTTATCTTCGTCGTATTTATCCGCTCTTTCCTGGTGTTTTCCTAGCCAATTCAGCCGCACTGCGTGACCGACTAATACATCTAAAACGATGTATTCTTCTACCTGCAATTCAGGATTGCGCTGGGCAATTGCTGCCAACTCCATCAGCGCCTCAATATTCACTTGTCGGTATTCCGGCGCCACAATTTTATTCAGCAAATGCTCGATTTGTAGCGCAAAATTCTTTTCACCTGGGGTCATTTCCGATAAAATGATATGGCTATCTAACCGATTGCGTCGCTCTAATTTGTCGCCAATTATCAAGCCTTTGCAGTGCCGCAGCAGTCCCCAAACACTCGGATAAAAATCCTTCGGTACGCGATTGACTCCACCTTCCATTTGCCGCTTCCGGCGCCATCCTCCCGCAGGCATTTGCGGTTCTTCGGAAACTGGCGCTACTACCCATTCAATATCTTTTTCCGGCTGTTTGACGCGCAGGGATTCTTGTTGTTTGAGGATTTGATTCATTTCCTCGTATTCTGTCAACACTTGGCGCAGGCGATTTTTGATTTCAAAGGGACTTAGCTGCATTAAATGTTCGTAAGCTTCATTTTGCGTCACTCCCAATTCGCGAGCTAATTCGCTTGTTAACAGCAGAATAAAGTAGCTAACTCTCAGTGTGAGCAGACCTTTAAATAATTGCGGTTCTGCTTTAATTAGAACGCTGAGGTAAATTAGAATTTCTTGGGTGAGAACTCGATCGCGAATATCTTCTCCGCAGAATTGGCGAATTTTGTCCATCACTTCCGTGTAAGAACCCGGTCTCGAAATTATCGAATCTTCGCTGTAAGCTTTCCCCACAGCAATCTGTTTTTGTCGCACCAAAATATCTGTCACTGCATCGGACAAGCTGATATCAACTTTATCCAGCAAACCTGCGGCATGGCGGATGACTGCCCATTGGATTTTTGACTGCGAACTTTCTCCAGCTTTTGTATAAACTTCGTTGAGCAAGTCCACAACTTTAACTATTTCTTCCGTACCTCCAAATCCTGTATCAAAATTTAATCCTTTGAGGCGAACCAACGTGTGCAGCAACTCAATTTGTTCGTACAAATTTTCTGAATCTCGCAGGCTAGTTAGCAAGAATTGAGTATTAGTTTCGCACTCTAATTTAAATTCTTGCGTGTGACCCAAAGGCCAAGTTTTTTCAGGATTGTAAGTTAGATATCGGCGCGTTTCTACTGCACCTGTCACCGGAGATTCAGTAAATTCAAAATCGTGCATTAAATCAATTCTTTCAGTCCCAGCAGTCAGCATAAACTGCTTAAGATTTCCGAGTTTGACGGGCGTGTTTTTACAATATCCATCCCGGAATTCCTTCATTAATTCTAACAACGCTTCCCGGCCGGTTTCCAGCATTGTGTGAGTCAGCATCAGCGTTACCGTAGGGCGTCCTAACTGATACCAGTGGCGGTGAATGTGAGCTATTTCACTCTTGATTTGAGCTACTAAATAATGGTAATCTAAAGTTAAGTAAAACTCTTGTCTGTTCAAAAATGAGGGGAGAAATACGATCGCCTCTTCGCGAACTTTAAACACCCGAGAAGTTGTTAAACTCCGCAAACGGCGAACGGGGCGGCCACTTAAGCCTAATTGGTCATTTCGTCCAATTTGCGTGTAAATAGCTGATAATTCTTTAGTCTGGCGGACTTGAATTGGTTCTACCTGTTTTGGGGTTTGTGCCGCAATGCTGTTAGCGGCTAATTCTGCTTGCAAATCTTCGTCTTCAGCTAACAGTGCAATTTGCACTAAAGGTTCTCTGTGTTGGCCCACTGACAGGTGCCTTCCCAGCGGGTCGATGTCGCCAACTGCGATTAATCCTTCGTTCAGCAATTGACCGAGAAAATACAGACTTTGCGCCCAAACTAGGGGAATATTTTCATTGGGTAAGCGCTGCTGGCTGCGGGGATTTAGCTTTTCTGCTTCTATATTTTCGGCGGGGACGTAGTACAATTCTGGTAGTAGTGGCACACCAGAGCGATCGACTGCTAGAGATTCCAAACGCTGCTGGTACTCTTGCACTTGAGCTTGATTTCCCTGAAATAGGGCGTCCAAAAATAAATAAGTGAAAAATAGTGGCCACTCGCATTCAATGTGCTCAAACTGCCTTAATTCTGTGGGTTCGTAGTGCAGGCGATCAGCATCTTCCAAAACTGTTTGGTGTCCGTCCCGCAGAAACCGCTTGCAGCCGTATTTTCCTTGCAATTTGTCAATAATCTTATTTCTAGTCCGTTCTATTAATTCTCGGTCTTCGACAGCAAAAGCCGGAAAACTAATCACGCTCAATAAAGCGGCATCTACTTCTTTTGAACTAGATTCGCGAGGCAAAAGGGATTCCAAAGTTATGCGACTTCTGGCAATTTCGTCGGGCAAAACGTGAATAACTGACGCTTGAGAACCTTGAATACCGAACAAATCCAACCCATTTATTGCTTCCAGCGCTGCTTTTGCCATGCCAACTGAACTGGCGTTCAATTCTGCATTGCCGCGATTGATTTTATGTCCTCTTTCCCAAATTCCGTAATCCGGCGTGCGATAGGCTCTACCGATGTAGTAAACTAAATTTTGCACGAAATTGACTTCATCTATTGTAAAAATTACGTGCAGCCCGGAAGCCGTCATTTGAGCAAGAATTAATAAGAATATAGATGTAGCATCTAACTGTAAATGTCCCCACTTATCATCACCGACAACAATACTTCCAGTTTGAGTATTGTATTTAGCGTGCAGGGCATCTAGGGGCGACTGAGTATTTTTAAAATGTTCTACTTTGCTCGATTGCTGCATCATCGCAAACAGCAAGCCGCGCATCAGTTTGACTGTGCTGTGTTCGAGTTCAAATGTCCTGCCCTGATCTCCATCAATTTTGCGGTAAGCTAAACCCAAACCCCAAACCGCGAGAATGCTGTACACGTTGTCGCGCACCCAGGCATCGGTGTAGTCGCCGTGGGCGTTAACGGCGGTACTCGCCGGCAGCAAACCAGTAATAGGATTTTGGCGCTTGAGGATGATGTTTTTGATTTGCTGGTAGTAATAATCCAACCTGGTTTGCCGCTGGGTTTTTGCGATCGCCATTTCGTTTTCCTTCTTTTTCCTGATGCGAGTAGATTTGCGGTGAATAGACTTTTAAATATATCAGATATTAGATCGTTTCTCAAGTTATCCAAACACAAAAAGGTAATTGCCATGTCTACCAAAAACCACAATAACAACAGCGTTCCTTTCGTGAAAGTTGTCTACTCTACAGTGAAAATTAATGGTAAAATTGAGCTAGTACCGATGGAATGGTACGCAGACGGCTCTGTCAAAAAAATCGAACACTAATGCTCGATCGCACTTGGCTGGCAAACTCTAATGAACTTGCGCGACCCGTCGCTTACAAAAAAACCGGTTTCTGGGCCACCGAACGATGACTTAACAGACTGTTGGTGGCACAAACCGGCTTTTTTGCGACCAAGACTGGTCTAGCGTCGATCGCCAATCTAAGCTAATTTAAATAACTAGGTGTGTAGGAATTTCAAAGAAAAAAATATGGATGGATCGCGCCCGCAATTTTCAGTGCTGGGACTACCAGTTCACATATTAGATGATTATGCAGGTTGGCTGATGGAGCGCCTGCATCAAGGGTTAGGAAGTCACGTCGTGACGCTGAATGCTGAAATGGCCATGCAAGCCGAGCAAAATCAGGCCTTAGCGGATGTAATCTGCAAAGCGGAACTGGTGATTCCCGACGGTTCGGGAGTGGTGCTGTACTTGCGGCTGCGTGGCAAACCGGCACAGCGCTATCCGGGGATTGAATTAGCAGAATCGCTGCTGCAACAAGCCGGAAAATTGCCTGATTCGGAACCACTATTTTTCTTTGGAGGTTCCCCAGGAGTGGCGGCTGCTGCGGCCAAAAATTGGCAGCAAAAAGTTAACGGATTGTCAATTGCTTCTCAACACGGTTATCTTTCCCCAGATGAAGAGAAAGACTTCCGTGAAAGCCTCAAAAAAATGCAGCCCAAACTAATTTTTGTAGGATTGGGAGTGCCGCGCCAAGAATTTTGGATTGCCGAACACCGACACCTTTGCCCTAATTCGATTTGGGTGGGAGTAGGCGGTAGTTTTGATATTTGGGCGGGAACAAAAGACCGCGCGCCGGCTTGGTTTTGCGACAATCATTTAGAATGGTTGTACCGACTTTATCAAGAACCTTGGCGCTGGCGCAGGATGTTAGCTTTGCCACAGTTTGCATTGAAAGCTTTGGGAGATTTTCGAGGGTAAAAGTTCCCACTACAATCGGGTTTACGGGAGTTATGGCTGATATTGCCGATCGCGCGTGAACCCGCCGCTACAATAATTGTGGTTAATTTACCTGACAGGATACAGTATATTCCCGTAGAGCTGCTAAACTTAATCTAGTAAGTAGATCGGCATGAAAAAACAATAATATCTTGTATGGGCGATCGCGAGCCAATATCTATAAAAGCCCGCAGCAAAGCCTTGTCCTCTTCACTAGATCTTCTTGGGGTCCAAAGGGAGTAATAGCGAATCACCTTTAGTCAAAGTCCCATTTATGAGTAGTTCCTCAAGAAAGAAAAAAACCATCTTGTTTTTAGCAGCGAACCCTAAGAACTCTACGGTTTTGCGTTTAGGTGAAGAGGTTAAGGAAATTGCCGATGGGTTGCAACGCTCTAAAAAGCGTGAAAAATTTCAACTTGAGCAACAGTGGGCGGTAACGCCACGAGATATGCAGCGAGCTGTACTTGATTATAAACCAGAGATTGTCCATTTTTCCGGCCATGGTGTGGGAGAGGAGGGTTTAGCTCTAGAGGATGAGACGGGACAGATTAAACTGGTAAATGCAAAAGCTTTAGCACGTTTGTTCGAGCTGTTTATGGATCGGGTAGAATGCGTGGTACTCAACGCCTGCTATTCGGACGTACAAGCGGCTGCGATCGCACATCATATTCCCTATGTTATTGGTATGAAGCAAGCGGTAGGAGATAATGCTGCGAGGGAATTCGCCATAGGATTTTATGATGCGCTGGCAGCCGGAGAATCTATCGAGTTTGCTTATAAGTCAGGTTGCGTCAGCATCACAATGGCCGGCATTCCAGAAGAACTCACGCCGGTTTTAAAGAAGAAGCCAGAAAATTCAGACCAGGAGACAGCAGAACAAGAGATCTTTCCTGCTATTGACAATATACTTGAGGAGTCTTCCTCTGCGTTAGCAAATGCGCGCTCGCTCCCCTCACCACCTGTTCCTCTCCTCAATTTAGATAACCCAGAAGGTTCTGTTAGTTTAGATTCACCCCTATATATCGCTCGTCCTCCCATTGAATCGGAATGCTACCAAACTATTGCCAAACCAGGAGCTTTGATCCGAATTAAATCACCCCGTAAAATGGGTAAAACTTCTTTATTACAGCGCATTTTACACCATTCAAGAGAACAGGGTTATCAAACTGCCTATTTAAACTTTCAATCTGCTGATGGTAATTTTCTTAGTAATCTCGATCATTTGTTGCAATGGTTTTGTGGTGAGATTACCAATGAATTAAATTTAGAAGACCGAGTAATAGACTACTGGAAACAAGGCATGGGTAGCAAACAAAAATGCGGCAACTATTTTCAGCGCTACCTGTTAGCAACAATTACCACACCATTAACTTTAGGATTAGATGAAGTCGATCGAATTTTTCCTTATCCCCAAGTAGCGCAGGAATTCTTTGGTTTACTGCGGGCGTGGCACGAAAAAGGAAAAAACGAACCAGCTTGGAAAAAACTGCGTTTAGTAATTTCCCATTCCAAAGAAGTTTATATTCCCTTGAATATCAACCAGTCGCCTTTTAATGTAGGTTTACCAATTGATTTACCAGAATTTAACTATCAAGAAATTGTTGAGTTAGTACAAAAACATCAACTGAATTGGCCCGATCGCAAAATAGAACAATTGATTGAAATGGTAGATGGGCATCCTTACCTGTTAAGAAAAGCCCTTTATGAAATTGCTCGCGGTTATTTAACCTTAGAGGAATTTTTACAGACTGCGCCTACTGAAGAAGGAATTTACGGCGATCATTTACGCTATCATTTAATTAATCTCACTGCCGATCCAAATTTGGAAGCAGCAATGAAACAAGTAATTGCTAGTTCGGTTCCGGTACGATTAGAAGCCAATCTAGCGTTTAAACTTCGCAGTAGGGGTTTAGTGAAGCTGCTAGGTAATGATGTGATTCCTCTGTCCAATCTCTGCCGCCTTTATTTTAAAGATCGATTGGGAGTTCATTAATGAATGACAAACCTGATTTAGATTACGAATATCAAGTAGGTGGTAGCCTACCTGTAGATGCACCAACTTATGTTAGGAGACAAGCTGACCAAGATTTTTATGACGGATTAAAAGCCGGAGAATTTTGTTACGTTCTCAACTCGCGACAGATGGGTAAATCTAGCTTGCGCGTGCAAACAATGGCTAGATTGCAGCACGAAGGATTTGCCTGTGCTGCCGTTGATATTACAGCAATTGGTACTGCAAATATTACTCCTAAAGAGTGGTATTTTGGAATTATTGACTCGCTAGTTAATAGTTTGGAACTCTACAATAAGTTCGATTCATATGAATGGTGGACGAGTCACGAACTGGTGTCTCCAATCCAACGTTTCAGCAAGTTTATCGGAGAAGAATTGCTGAATTGGATTGAGACAAGTATCGTTATTTTTGTTGATGAGATTGACAGTTTATTGGCTTTGCCATTTAATATTGATGATTTTTTTGCAGTGATTCGTGATTGTTTTAACCAGCGTGCAGACAAGCCTGAATATAACCGTTTAACCTTTGCTTTAATTGGGGTCGCCACGCCTTCCGATTTGATAAGCAATCAGCTTCGCACCCCGTTTAATATTGGTCGTGCCATTGAGTTAACTGGTTTTCAATTAGCAGAAGCACAACCTTTAGCAGTAGGACTAGGAACTCAAGCAGAAAATTCTCAAGCAGTGTTAGAAGCGATATTATCTTGGACTGGTGGGCAGCCATTTTTAACGCAAAAAGTTTGTAAATTACTCCGGCTTTATCAAGATTTAGAGTCTATCGAAAACTCTCCAGATAGGGTAGAGAATTTAGTCAAAAAAAAGGTGATTGAGAATTGGGAAGGACAGGATGAGCCTGAGCATTTAAAGACGATTAGAGACCGCATTTTAAGCAGCAAACAACGTGCAAGTAGGTTGCTGGGAATATATCAGCAAATTCTGCAACAAAATGAGATAGGGGCTGATGATACTGCCGAACAAATGGAACTCCGTTTAACAGGTTTGGTAGTTCAGCAATCTGGTAAACTTAAAGTTTATAACCGAATTTATCAATCTGTTTTTACTGCTGATTGGGTAGAAAAACAATTAGCAAATCTCCGCCCCTACAGCGAAACTTTTAAAGCTTGGCAAGATTCTGATTGCCAAGATGAATCGCGACTGTTGCGGGGTCAGGCATTGCAAGAGGCTCAAACTTGGGCGGCAGGCAAAAGCTTGAGCGATTTAGATTATCATTTTTTAAATGCCAGTCGGGAATTACAACAACGGGAAGTTGAACGAGATTTAGAAGCTCAGAGACAAGCTAATCAAATTTTGACTGAAGCGAATCAGACCCTAACCAAGGCACAGCAAAAGGCACGAAAAATTACAATTGGAACTTCAGTTTTTGCTATAGTGGCTTTGGTTGTGGCAGGTGGGGCAACTTTTTTGGCCGGGAAGCAAGTCACTCAAGCTAATAATTTATCAAATACCATCCAGGAAAGTGCTTTTTCCAATCAATCATTTATTTCTGGACAGACATTTCAAGCACTGCTGGAAGCATTGAAAGCCGGAACAACATTAAAAAAACTAGATGCTTCAGCCGACACGACAAAAGACATCCAAGTACAAGTGATGGGTTCGCTGCAACAAGCAGTTTCCGAAGTAAAAGAGCGCAATAGTTTGGAAGGGTATAGCAGTTCGGTCTTTAGCGTCGCCTTTAGTCGAGATGGCAAGACCTTGGCTTCTGCTAGCGGTGACAACACCATCAAATTGTGGAACCTGCAAACCGAAAAACCCATCGCTACCCTCACTGGACATAGCAATCCGGTTAGTAGCGTCGCCATAAGTCTAGATGGCAAAACATTGGCTTCTGCTAGCGATGACCACACCATCAAACTGTGGAACCCGCAAACCGGAAAACCCATCGCTACCCTCACTGGGCATAGCAATCCGGTTATTAGCGTCGCCATAAGTCCAGATGGCAAAACATTGGCTTCTGGTAGCGCTGACAAGACCATCAAGCTGTGGAACTTGCAAACTCAAAAACCGATCAAAACCCTCACCGAACATAGCAGTACGGTCAATGGCGTCGCCTTTAGTCCAGATGGCTTGACCTTAGCTTCTGCTGGCGCTGACAAGACCATCAAACTCTGGAACTTGCAAACTCAAAAGCCTCTGGCCACCCTCACTGGGCATCGCAGTTTTGTCAACAGCGTCGCCTTTAGTCCCGATGGCTTGACCTTAGCTTCTGCTGGCGCTGACAAGACTATCAAACTCTGGAACCTGCAAACTCAAAAGCCTCTGGCCACCCTCATTGGGCATCGCAGTTTTGTCAACAGCGTCGCATGGAGTCCAGATGGCTTGACCTTAGCTTCTGCTGGCGCTGACAAGACTATCAAACTCTGGAACCTGCAAACCAAAGAAGCCATTGCCACTCTCACCGGGCATAGCAGTTTTGTCAACAGCGTCGCATGGAGTCCCGATCGCAAAACCTTAGCTTCTGGAAGCGGTGACAACACGATCAAACTGTGGAACCTGCAAACCCAAAAAAACATCAAAACCCTGACTAGGTATACCAGTGCGGTCAATAGCGTCGCAATTAGTCCAGATGGCTTGACCTTGGCTGTTGCTAGTGCTGACAAGACCATCAAACTGTGGAACTTGCAAACCAAAGAAGCCATTGCGACCCTCACTGGGCATAGGAGTTTTGTCAATAGCATTGCCTTTAGTCCCGATCGCAACACCTTGGCTTCTGCCAGCGCTGACAAGACTATCAAACTCTGGAACCTGCAAACCAAAGAAGCCATTGCCACTCTCACCGGGCATAGCAGTTTTGTCAATAGCGTCGCATGGAGTCCCGATGGCTTGACCTTGGCTTCTGCTAGCAGTGACAACACCATCAAACTGTGGAACCTGCAAACCCAAAAAAACATCAAAACCCTCACCGGGCATAGCTATTCGGTCAATAGCGTTGCCTTTAGTCCCGATGGCTTGACATTGGCTTCTGTTAGCGATGACAAGACCATCAAACTCTGGAACCTGCAAACTCAACAACCCATCAAAACCCTGACCGGGCATAGCGATCGGGTCAATAGCGTTGCCTTTAGTCCCGATGGCTTGACATTGGCTTCTGCTAGCGCTGACAACACCATCAAACTATGGAACCTGCAAACCCAAAAAGAGATCCCGACCCTCACCGGGCATAGCAATTCGGTTAATAGCGTCGCATGGAGTCCCGATCGCAAGATATTGGCTTCTGCAAGCCATGACAACACCATCAAACTGTGGAACCTGCAAACCCAAAAACCCATCGCCACCCTCACCGGGCATAGCGATGCAGTCAGAAGTCTCGCCTTTAGTCCAGATGGCAAAACCTTGGCTTCTGCAAGCGCCGACAAGACCATCAGACTATGGACTTGGGATTTTGATAAACTGATGGCATTAGGCTGCGAGTCAATAAGTGATTATCTCAGAACACACCCTGAAGTGGCAGAAGAATACAAACCGATCTGTTCTGATTACCTCAACCAAAAGTCAATCAAAAAGGACTAGGCAAAAACAGCCAGCCAGCAAGATGCTCGCACTACATTTTTTTCACCACCACTTCCACCTTTTCCGTCGTCCATTCCTCACTCGCATCAGTCACCACCCTAATATTGCGCTGCGGGTTATCTTCATCCACAACCGCCGCCAATAATTCTCCCAACACAGTAGTAGGATTTTTATCACCAATTCCTGGACGACGTTGGTCTAAGGGTGGCAACTCTAATAACTCAAAATTCGTTGCATCCACCGTCGCAAACACTTTAATAACATCTACCCCTTCCTCATAATTTTCTGGTAATTCCATGTGAAACGTATAGTCTTTGGATGATTCGGGGTCTACAGGTTCACCACCAAGACTTTTAGGGTAGAATTTGACAATACCTAAATCGACCTGGAGCATCAAAGCCGAAATATTTAAAACTTGCTTAGATTCATTGTGAATTCGCAGGGTAATTTTTTCATCGGATTCCAACACCGGCACCTGACCATCAGCATTCAAAACTACCTCTTGTCGTTTGACTGATTTAATCACTTCCACCTTAAGTTTGCCATTCAAAGGAGCAGAATAATCCTCATTATCCAGATCCAAAATAGTCTCATATCTGGCAACATGGATTAAGCGATCGATTAGCTTTTTGGTAGCTTCAGGTTCATCGACTTTGAGCGGAAACAGAAGATTTTTGATACGTTCTTTATTCGCATCCAAAATCCAATATTCTCCTTCAGAATTCAGGGAAACAAAATAATCCACATTCTCATCTTTCTCTGTTTCCGAACAGAATTCTATCCAGCGATGACCTTCAACTTGCTCTTTTTTTGCTTTGAGGATATCTGGGAGCATTTCCACATTGACACCAGAAATTTGCGGTAACGGGTCAGGCAGAATAACCCGAACTTTCCGAATTTGTTTCAACCCTGGACTCAAATAGACAGCAGGGGAACCAATTTCAATCATTCCTTCTGCTAATTTATGATTGATTGTTCTGAAACCAAATAGCTGTGTTACTTCTGCCCAACAGTCGGATGCTCCCAGTTCTACTACTTTAACCGTAGCAATTCGCTGTTCACTATCCTCAAAATCCCTCGTCCCGAATCGAAAAATATCGAATTCTGCCCCTTTTTTAATACCGCTAGCTTCACCCATTTGCAATTGGACTCGGTTTTTGGTAATATCTACTTTCATCACCGGAGAGTTACGGCTAGCAACGACAGATTGAGCGCCCAAAAAAGAGCGATTTGTCTCGCCAATCAACATCGGTGTTTGTCGTGGAAAGTCATTGTGAACTAGATTAGAAATGCGATCGTATAAGTTGTTAACAGGAATCTCTGTCCCGTATTCTCCCAAAGCTTTTAGTAAATAATAAGTTAAAGCGCCGTTGCGTTCCGTCCCTTCAAAAACCTTTTCATAAGCGAATTCCTGATCCCTACAAGCTGCTATTAAGGTATAACCTTTGGGTTCGGGTAACAAACCATTGACAACGGTAATATTGCGGCTATTTTCTGTTGAAGCTTGCCAATTTTGTGCTAATTCCTGAAGCGGTGCAACTAAACTATCAGTTGGTCGGGGAGTGGTGTCAATAAACCCGCCACCACGAATTCGGTCATCTCCGCTGATTTCTCTCGTTGCCCCCCCAGAATGACAGCTATCGAGTACGAGCGTTACAACTAACTCTTTTGCCACCATTTCTTCCAGGAGTTGGGCAAATTCCAAATCTCGCAAATAGCGTGAGTTTGGTTGACCGATATCGCAGGGAACTAAGGCTTCATCTAAACCCATAGAACCCTTGAGGCTTTCAAAAATTGTTTTCGCCCGTCCGCCGTGCCCGGAGTAGTGAATATATACTCGGTCTTGAGGTTGGGCTTTGGCGGTTAGTTCTTTGAATTTGGTGACGATATTTTCATAAGTAGGTAAGAGTTCTGGGGGTTCTTGGGGTTGGTTGGGATTGTCGGAAGCAGTCGCAGTGAGTTTAATAATTTGGTCTGGTGTGAGGTTGAAGGTTTCTTTTAAATAGGTTTCGACGTGGTTGATATCTGGAACGCATCCCCGCAAGTTTTTGTAGTAGTTACCTTCTGGTAAACGATGGGGGAAGTAGAAATTGATACCGATGAGGAGGGCGTAGAAGTTGGGGGTTTGGTTAGTCATGGTTGTTGGGGGGTAAGGGTTTGGGAAAAGTTGGATTTTTGTAGGGGAGTGAAGTAGGGGTTTCTATGCAGTTTTCAATCTAAAATTATCAAAGCTTTTTGCACAAGTCCCGTTCAATTTCACTGGCATCTGCATCATCAGGATTAGGTATGAGGTAATTTTCTATGAAATTACAGCCTTCCTTGAGTAAATAATTAAAATCTAAACGCCACAGTTTCACGGTCTTGTCATCACTGGCAGTTGCCAGCAGCTTGCCATCGGGGCTGAAACTGACACCCCAAACCCAGCTTGTATGCCCGGTGAGGGTTTGAATTTCCTTGCCGGTGTTGGTATCCCACAGTTTCACGGTGTAGTCTTCACTGCCAGTGGCCAGCCGCTTGCCATCGGGGCTAAAACTGACACCCAAAACCGATTTTGTATGCCCGGTGAGGGTTTTAATTTGCTTGCCTGTGGTGGTATCCCACAGTTTCACGGTCTTGTCAAAACTGCCAGTCGCCAGCAGCTTGCCATCGGGGCTGAAACTGACACCCAAAACCGAGTTTGTATGCCCGGTGAGGGTTTTAATTTGCTTGCCGGTGGTGGTATCCCACAGTTTCACGGTCTTGTCAAAACTGCCAGTTGCCAGCCACTTGCCATCGGGGCTGAAACTGACACCCCAAACCGAGTCTGTATGCCCGGTGAGGGTTTTAACTTCCTTGCCGGTGGTGGTATCCCACAGTTTCACGGTCTTGTCCGTACTGCCAGTTGCCAGCCGCTTGCCATCGGGGCTGAAACTGACAGCATTAATCGATTTTGTATGCCCAGTGAGGATTTTAATTTGCTTGCCTGTGGTGGTATCCCACAGTTTCACGGTCTTGTCAAAACTGCCAGTGGCCAGCCGCTTGCCATCGGGGCTGAAACTGACACCCCAAACCGAGTCTGTATGCCGCCCGGTGAGGGTTTTAATTTCCTTGCCTGTGGTGGTATCCCACAGTTTCACGATCTTGTCAGCACTGCCAGTGGCCAGCAGCTTGCCATCGGAGCTGAAACTGACAGTCTGAACCGAGTCTGTATGCCCGATGAGGGTTTTAATTTCCTTGCCTGTGGTGGTATCCCACAGTTTCACGGTGTAGTCTTCACTGCCAGTTGCCAGCCACTTGCCATCGGAACTGAAACTGACACCCTTAAACCAGTTTGTATGCAGGCTGAGGGTTTTAATTTGCTTGCCTGTGGTGGTATCCCACAGTTTCACGGTCTTGTCACGACTGCCAGTTGCCAGCCACTTGCCATCGGGGCTGAAACTGACAGCATTAACTGAGTCTGTATGCCCGATGAGGGTTTTAATTTGCTTGCCGGTGTTGGTATCCCATAGTTTTACGGTGTTGTCATCACTGCCAGTGGCCAGCAGCTTGCCATTGGGGCTGAAACTGACACCCCAAACCGAGCTTGTATGCCCGCTGAGGGTTTTAATTTGCTTGCCGGTGTTGGTATCCCACAGTTTCACGGTCTTGTCACGACTGCCAGTTGCCAGCAGCTTGCCATTGGGGCTGAAACTGACACCCCAAACCGAGCTTGTATGCCCGCTGAGGGTTTTAATTACATTGCCGGTGGTGATATCCCACAGTTTCACGGTGTTGTCCGTACTGGCAGTTGCCAGCAGCTTGCCCTTGGGGCTGAAACTGACAGTATTAACAGAGTCTGTATGCCCGATGAGGGTTGTAATTTCCTTGCCGGTGGTGGTATCCCATAGTTTTACGGTGTTGTCATCACTGCCAGTGGCCAGCAGCTTGCCATTACGGCTGAAACTGACACTATTAACCGATTTTGTATGCCCGCCCAAAGTGTTTGGTACTAACACATTGGAAACTGTCTTTAATAATGACAGTTCTACCTGGTTGCGGGTATAAGCATTTATCAAAGGTGTACGTCGCATTTGCACAACCGCTTTTAAACTTGTTTTGACAGCTTTTGGCCCATCTAAATTTAAAAGCACATCGGAATATTGAGCCAGAGAATTAATTTGATTGATAGCAGCACTCCACCAACCAACACCAGCTAGTCCTGCTAAAGCCAAAGCTATCATCGAAAAGCTACTTAGCCCGATAATTTGCAGTCGCCGTCCGCGTTCCTGTTGCTGTTTCTCCCTATCCCGTTCTTTGGCGCTAACCTGAATAAAATCTCGTTCCTCCTGCGTCATTTCATCGGCACGTTGACGCAACCAATCTTCCGCCACAGTCAACGGCGCACCCCGCAACATTGCCCCAGAGTCATGGTTGTTATTTTTCCACTCGCGTAATGCCACCTTCAGCCGTTCTTGCCAAGTCCGAAACTGACGGTTAGCATTCATCCACTCGCGCAAAGTTCCCCATTCCCGAATCAGCGCTTCATGCACTACCTCTACGGTATCCTCCGGTTCTTGCCGTCCCGTTACCACCAATCTTGCTTGATATCCCGCTAAATAACTCACCAAATTCCAGTTATCTTCCCCTACTTCTGCACGGCTAGCAACACGCCTGGTGTCTTCTGTTCCTTCCCCCGGACGCACTAATTGCACAAAGATACGTTGTGCCTGTTTTTTCTCGGTTTCGCTCAGTTGTTGGTACACTTGTTCGGCATGATTGGCAATGGCTTTTTTCACTCCGCCAATTTCTTCGTAAGCTTGGTGAGTTAACTCTCGGTTTTGCTGCTTTTCCCACAAACGAGTTAGGGCAAATTCTAATAATGGCAAATTACCCGGTTCTGACCCCACATCATCGAGAATGTGTTGGGTTAAGTGTGCCTCTAATTGTACTTCCAACTTTTGGGCAGGTAATTCAATCGCTTGTTGTAATTCCTCCCGTTTCATGGAACTGAGTAACTGGGGTGTAAATTCCTGCAAGGCATCCCGCAACGGACGATAAGAAAGTACATAGCCGTAAAAATCCGCCCGTAAAGTTAAAACCAATGTAAGATTTTCTTTGGCGATCGCCGTTAGCAACTCATCTGCAAAACGTTCCTGTTCTTCCTGCACCTGACAAAGGGTATACAGTTCCTCAAATTGGTCTGCAACTAACAATAACCGTTTACCTTGGTTGCGCTCTAAAATGCGAGATATTACTTGCTGTAAGGTGATTTTACCTTGCAGCATATCACTTGCCAATCCCACCGCTGACCGCAGTTGTTGAGTTTCACCTGCTTCGGGTTCTAATTGCCGCACCAAGGCAAAAGCTAACTGCACAAACGGTTCTTTGCCCGGACGGAAAGATTCAATTAACCAGTTTCCCTCTTTTCGCAATTGGGGAATTAATCCCGCATATACTACAGAAGATTTACCGCTGCCACTTGGCCCAACCACTGCTACCAAATGTTGTTTGTGCGTTACTTCCACTAAGTTACTGACAAATTTTTCCTGTCCAAAAAAGAAGTCTGCATCTTCTTCCCCAAAGGCAGACAATCCTTGGTAAGGATTGGGCGGAATCACATTTTCATCAGCGATTAAAACATCCTCAAGTTCTGAATGAATTAACGGTTTTGTCTTGAAAACAGGTGTTTCCTGCTCTCGGGAACTCATCATCTGCGAACAACCTAACTCGTAGGCTTCTTCCAATTCGTAGCCAGCAGCGATCGCATCATAAAACCCTACAGCAAAGGCAAGGGCTGCTCGATCTCCCACGGCTCGATTCATGCCAATGACATAATTAACATATTGGCTAATTGCCTCGGCCTGTACTTCGGAATAACAAGCATTGAGAATTACACAATCTACACCTTTTTTGGCAAACAATTTAAACATACTGGCGAGGGCGTTTGTCTGCACCAGCGCCATTTTTCCGGTATCGTCTTCTAGGACAATTCCATCTTGACCGGCACCATGTCCGCAAAAGTGGACTATGTTGGGTTGATAATCTAAAATAGCTCGGTAAAAGTCACGGGAACGCACGGCCCATTTTTGTTCTAATTTATACTGATCTCGCTTATTTGCTCGTCGCAATCCTTCATCAATTTCCCGGATCTCTTGCTCCAATCGCAAGGGAGCGGTATTGGTGGGATTGGCTGCCAGAATCAGAATTGTTTTGACTGGGTTGTTGTTAGTCATGAGCTCGGGAATTGCTCGGGTTTTCTGGAGCTTTTACTTCTGTTTGCTTAAGGAGAGTTCTTTTAGTTAAACTGATAAAGGTCTTTGTATTTCTATACGGTTCAGTCTTAGTATACCAAGCTGGCAATAAAATTTTTGCTGCGCGTTAAGTAAGTTTACACTGTCACAGAATGTAAAGCTATTATAACCAGTGGGATTGATTTGCTTGAGTTCTTCAACAAATTTAACTGTGTTTGCTTTATTTCCGGTTCGATAGTAACTTTCTAGCGATTTAAATGTTACATACTTAGCAGCAGTTTGATGGGACGAGCGCACTTTTTTAAAGAATGGTTAAGATTGCCGATGTGTAGCTAGGCATTCGTTAAGCTATATTGACGGGTTTTTACTCATCAGCTTCGCAAGCAAAGGATAATCAGCAATATTCTAGTTAACCATAGTCGGGAGACAAGTAATCATGGCAGAAATTGAAGTTCTTGTAGAAAGTTTGTGGGAACTTGATGAGGATCAGCTAGCAGCACAAATTGGCGATCGCGCTCAAGCCATAGGGGATGATGCGGCTGGACTTGGAACCAGAGGGATAGACCCAGCTTCCCTGGATTCTATTGATGTGAATGTTGCCGCTAGAGCATCGATCGATCCCAGGCTCCAAGAAGCTGGCCAGCGGCTGTTCGATCGCGTAAACCCCTTAGTTTACGACCTGATGTGCAAACCCCTCGGAAACGATCCACAGACTCAGAAAATCCTGGATGAAGCGATCGGCCAGAATTACACTAAAGCTGCTGGGATGTTAACTCCTCTTCTAATCTCTGGACTGGGACTTGCTCCTGCTATTGCTACTCTCCTCGCTACGTTGATTATCAAAAAGATTGCCAATTATAGCGCTACTGCAATTTGTGACAATTGGAAGCAAAACCTGCCCAAACCCACAAGCTGAGCTATAAACGGAACTTCCACCGAAGGCGGAGGAAGTTCTGTTCCAGGTTTGGTGAACTCGATCGCGCTAACACCTCAAGCCATTTGTTCGCGGGTTTTGAGAGCGACTATTCCGTCGGGCTTCAAACCTTTTTTCTGCTGAAATTCCTTGACGGCTGTATCTGTTCCCGGCCCAAATTCACCATCAACCCCAACTACAACGCCAGCCTTTTTCAAGCCTTCCTGAAGCTTGATTACATCTGAGCCTTCCATTCTGGGCATCGCCAAGCGCAACGTTCTGGGCTTGTCATCCCACGGCGCTTTAGCAAACCCTTGAGCAGGCGATCGATTAAGTGCATCCTCGGTTTGGGGGCCAAAGCCGCCATCCTCGCTAATCTTTGCATCCGGGTTGTTCTGATTCCAAAGCTGCTGAAATGCGAGTATTGAGTTACTGCGAAGATCGATCGTCCCGTCGCTTATGTAGTCGAAGTGAGGCGGATCGCCCGGTAATGGCTGCCAGCCATATTGCATCAAATAAGATTCCCAGCCTCTGGCATCTTCAATGTCGAGCGCTAGCCCTGTTTGGTGATTGCTGGTGCCTGGTGGCGCTACAGGATTAGAGTTGTTGAAGCGATCGTTATACAATAACATTTGCTGGGCGATCGTGCGGTAAGCAGAGTTCACCTCCATCGTTTGACCTCGATCTTGAATGGCTCTCTGAAGTGCCTCTTTGGCCGAGGTTTGTACGTAGGGAAAAGCTGCATCCAGCAAGTCTACATTAAGGTCATCAAAACTGACAAAGGCATCTGGCATCATCAGTTGTAATTGATAAATCAACTGTTGAGATAAGCCATTGACCACCGCAGTCGAAGACATGGGGGCATCTTGGAGCAATCCCGGGAAACTGCCTCTAACTTCCAACATATCCCGTTGGACAAATTCTTCACAGGCTTCGATAATTACAGGTTGATTAAATAGGATGTCGCTTGAGTTAGTCATGGTTTTATCCAATCAATTTGAATTGTGTCAGTCCTGGATTCATAAACTCTATCCGTAGGCGATGCACACCGCACCTTACCTCCACAGATATTGTGAAAATTACTTGATTGTGTCAGTCTAATTGGTTACACAATCGATTTTATAGTCCCAATTCTTTGCGTGTGTGGACACCGACAACACCATCCGCCGTTAGCCCTTTTTGCTGTTGAAACTGTCGCACAGCACGATCGGTGTCTTTACCAAAAACGCCATCTGCTGAAACATTTATTCCTGCTGCGATCAGCGCTTCTTGCACTTGACGCACATCCTCACCTTGCATTATTGGCTCCGTAAGTGTGAGAACCCGAACTTCAGGCATTCCTAAAAACAGAGCTTGCTCGGCCAAGCGCCTGCGTGTCAGCCCTGGCCAGGGTTCACCATTGACTTTATTCCACACAGGAAACTGATTGGCTGCTCCTTGATAATCCCCGTTGTTCAATAGGTTCAGAAGAGTTGAACCTCCAAAACCTTCTGTTCCTGGGCCCACGTTGAAACAGAAGCAAACCAGTGCAGAAAACTGGTTGTCATCGATCTCAACTTCAACGGCATCCTCAACATAGGATTCAAACTTTTCTAAATCTTCCCTCAGTAATTCTTCTGCTTGCGTTTGGCTAATAGTCAGTTCTGGATAAACATCATCGCCCGTGTGTCCGTAACCAATTGTCCAAACTCCACCGCCATCATCATAAGCAGTGAGTTCACATCCTTCAAAGGTAGTGAGAAGCTTGAAACCTTCTTGATTGATATGCTTTGAACCTCTGCCTTCTACCACATCAGGAGGTTGTTCGTCTGGAGGATGAATATGATATGTTTTAGCCACACTGAAGCTTAAAGCATCAATTAATGCTTTTACTTGCCCATTAGTCTCCGTGACTTTAATAGCTAGGTCGTCTTTGATTTCGTATACGCGACCATCGCCGAAGAGTTCCAACGATCTTTTTGGCATTTTAGTTTTTCCTTTTTACAAGGTAGGTTCAGTCAAAAGAGGCATCTTGAGTATCCGAACGCAAAAGTTTTGCCTATTTTCCAGATGAGTGAAAAGAGTCTATTAATTAATGATTTCGATCGAAAGTCTTGGCTTGACGGGTAATTTGGTTATTATATAGGTCTGTTCCACAGTAATGTTCGCGATTTGCCAAAACCTTTACAAAAATTCATTCACCTTGACAATCGGCTTTCCCAATCTCTCTGATTCACTACGCGCAGTTTTGGCTCATATTCTGCAGATGTAACTCATCTTATTGCAATAGTCCGGACAGTTTTTAATTCGCAGTCTGAAACCCTGGATTTCCGGGAAAGGAACTCGATATGTAAAGCTATCATCAAAAAAGCGATCGCTTCGTCAGGACTTACGCACAAAGTGCTTTGACTCGCCGCGAATTATAGCGGCTTCAGTCCTCAGATTTTATGAGAACTGAAGTCCGAACGATCGAACCAGTTTTACTGTTCTTAGCTACACAATGTAAGGAGAATCGATCGCCTTTGCCCGATTAATTGCCACCAATGTCTGGTAAATCAAAACCGAAATCTCAGCGCGGGTAATATCCCGCTGCGGCGAAAGCCAATCGCGGGAAGGATAATTAACCACAATCTTCAAGCTAGTTGCTGTGGCGATCGCACTCAAAGCATAATTAGGAATTTGAGAGCGATCGTTGTAAACTTTCAAAGAATCAGGATTGCCGCCCTTCAGTTGCAAACCGTTAACCAAAGACACGATCGCCTCACTCTTAGTCAAATTCTGATTCGGGCCGAACTTCAACCCCGGAAACCCCGCCAAAAACCCGCCCCTATTTGCCCGTTCGATCGCACTTCTCGCCCAAAAAGTAGCAGAAACATCAATAAAGTTTGTAGCCGGCACCCTCGGAATCGGACTAAACGCACTCACCAACAGCGCCGCATATTGAGCACGGTTTAAACTGTCATCAGGCCTAAAAGAACCGTCAGGAAAACCGCTAATTATATTCGCCGCCGCCAAAGCTTCAATAAACTTCTGTGCCCAATGTCCAGAAATATCGCTGAACACCGCACCCCCGATATTCGGATTGCCACCGCCCTTTCTCACCGCAGCTTGCACAGCTTTAAAAGCATTCACTTTCCCGTAACCAAACCAATCGCTGCGGCCGTTGTTAGGATCGTAATTTCCCATGCGATTGCCCAACTGCGGATCGGGATCGGGATCGACAATTTTCTCAGCAGTTTGTTCGAGAATTCCCCGCACTTCCCGCGCCGTCAAACGGGGGTTAGCCGAAAGTATCAACCCTGCAACCCCAGCCACTACTGGAGTGGCGCTGGAAGTACCGCCAAAAGTATCAGTATAGTCCCCCCAGTCGTAGCCCCGATCGCCCACTCGATCGGCAGTAAACACCCCCAAACCGGGCAAATACTGCGTCACCTCCGGCGGCGTGCCGATAAATCCGGTTTCGGGCAACCAAGTTCCCGGCGGCGCGTTGTTGCTGGGGGCGCAAACCGAGATGCTGGTGCCCCAATTGCTGTAAGCTGCTTTTTTGTTGAGGGAAGTGGAAGCGCTGACGGCAATTACGTCTGGGTGAACGGCAAATCCTGCCAGCCATTTAGTTTGACCGCCCAGGACGTTGTTGGGCCAGCCTTTCTCGTTAATAGTACCGTTGACTGGGCGGTTGGCATTGCCCGCCGCGAACAGAATAACGCAGCCTCTGCCGCCCCGCCCTTGGGTTGCTGCTTTGGTGATGACGGCACTCTGCCGCAGGGAAAGGGGATAGTAAACTGCAGCAGGCCCCCAACTGCAAGAAATGACGGCGGCACCTTTTTCGATCGCCCAATTAAATATTTTTTCGACAGAATTGTCATCGAGAAAACCCGTGGTACGGATGGGCATCAGGGCGCATCCGGGGGCGACGCCGACAATGCCTTTGCCGTTTTCTTCAGCAACGGCGACGCCGGCACAACTTGTGCCGTGGTTGTCTGAGTCGGCTACGGGCATCGGGGAAGTGTCGCCCTCTTTGAAATCGATGGGTGAGACGATTTTGCCTTGGCCTTGAAAATCTGGGTGGGTGATGTCAACTGAATCGTCGGCGATCGCAATTACGATCGATCGAACTCCGCGAGTCATGTCCCAAGCTGGTTCGGCATAAATTTGAGCACCGCCGACAAGTTGGTTGCCGCCTTTGTTATTGAGATACCACTGTTTGGGATAAAGCGGATCGCGGGGCGTGTAATGCTGCTGCGTCTCTACTAAAATGTTGGGTTCTGCTACGAGAACTTCTGCATATCTTGTCAAGCGGTTGGCAATTTTGACCGGGTTTTCTGTTGCTTGTTTGGTGACTTCGCAGACGAAGGTGTTGGGAATTCCTTCTACTGGCCGGACTATTTTTAAAGCTGCTGCATTGGCGATCGCCTTTCGCGATTGTTCATCTACTTGTTGTGCGCCAAATTGAATCGTAATTTGGTCGGTTAAATAAAAGAATGTACTCGGATTGTTCGCGGGGCAATAGACGTGGCTGGCAAAAGCTACAGCATCGCTGGCGCGGGCTGTTTGCATTGCTGCTTCTAGGCTAGAGGGTGCAACGAGATATTCTTCGAGATTGCTTTGGCCGATGCGGCGGTTGAGTTTTGCCCCAGTTGTTGCAGCCCAATCGTTTGAGGCTGATGCTGTTGATGAGGGGCGGACTGTAAAGCGATCGTCCGCTTTTGACAGCAGCAATTCGTCGCCGCCGCGCTGCAAAATCACTGCCAGACTTTCTTCGGGAACTCCGATACCTTGATAATTTTGGAGAGTCTCGGAGGTTGGTTTGCTTGGTTGTACCATCAGAAATGTTCCTGTTTGATTTTGATGCAGTTTAACCAAACATATTTATAAACTATTAGGGATGTTTCTACCATGCGGGGTTTGAAGCTGTAACTAACAGCGGTAGCTTTTCCATCAGTCTGCGTCGGACTTAGTTTGTGCGATCGCGTTGCTAGCGGTTTCAACCGCCGAGTCTTTTTCGAGATCAGCAAGTTTTTCAGATAAACACGCTCAAATAAACACGCTAGGATTAACATTAAAAAATTCTCCCAGCGCCTTAGCTTGCGCCTTGCTAATCGCCCGTTTCCCATTAACCACCTCAGAGACTACTCCTTTGGAACCAATCACGCCCACTAAATCGGCTTGTTTGAGTTCGCGAACTTCCATGAAATGCAATAGAACATCCCGGGGAGTCACTTCTGGATCTGGGTAATATTTTGATTCGTATTCTTCGATCAACAGCCCCCAGAGACTCAGTAAAGTTTCTTCTTCTACTGTTAATTCTTCCTTAGACATCAGAAAATCAACTTCTGCGAGGGCAAGATCATTATCTTCTTCGTTCAGGATTGGCTTAGGCTGAGATTTAGCCAGCAGTTGACCGTAAGCTGTTTTTTCAATTGTGATGTTCATTTCTCATTCCTTTGCTTGCTTACTTAGACATGGTTCTCAAGTAGAAGGTGGGTGTTTGTTTCTCGGTATCATGATTTTGACGTGTGGAGTAAATGTTTTGGAGTGATTGAATACATCAGGAAATCTGTAAGGTTTCCCTGATGATTTTAGTGAAATTTAACCTATTTTATGTTTGACTTCATCTTCATCATTCTACTTGATATTGTCATATTCGCTATGGGTTAAAAATTTTTTAAAATATATAATTTTGGCGGTATAGTTGATTTTTACGATTAATCTATACTGATTGCCTTTAATATTAAATATGGTATATCCACAGACTTGATCGACCGATTTGGAATATCCCTGTCGAATCTCTTCTAGTGATTCCCAATCGTTGTCTTTGATGGCCTTGCGCCAGACTGCGATCGCAGCCTTGGCATCGTCGGAGTAGGATTCGATCGCACTCTCCAGATTTTTCTTGGAAATTAGCCTCATTCCAGTACCGTTTTTTACACGACACCTCTATGTTCTCACTATGAGAACATAGTGTCAAGTCTCTACTTGAATTTTTCCTAAAAAGCCTTTTGCCCGATCGCACCCTTTGACATTTCAACAAATTTGGTTTACACTTAGCCGGTTGCGATCGCCAATGGTAAGATCGGCTCAAGCTAAATATTTTTTTAAAGCGCACAGGCGCAAAGTAATTTCATGGTATACTCTGGAACTGTTTGCTGGCTTCGCTCCACTGCCCGGATTACGATCGGGGCGATCGCAGCTTTTACCCTGCTGCAACCGCTCTCAGTTCAAGCACAACAACCTTCTGGGCCAGAGAACCAACAGCAAGTCGAACCCGCCGACGACCCCACAGACCCCAACAATCTTCGCCCTCTGACGCAAGACAGCAGTCTGCTGAGCGTCCAAGGAGGCCAGCGTTTGATGACAGAAGCCAGCAGTGCTATTTCCAATCAGAATTACGCACTGGCTACTCAAAAACTCCAAGAATCCCGCCAAATTTTCAATCAACTGTCCAACTTCTACCAACAACTGGGTAGCAGTTTTGCCGGAATTGACATCCGCTTGGCCGAAAGCCACCGCACCAAAGCTGTAGAAACAGCCCAAATGCGCGACGAAGCTACCTACCGGCTGGCGTTGGTACACCGGGCGCAAAATAAGCCCGAACTGGCTGTGCCCCTGCTGATTCAGATTATTCGATCGCAGCAACCAACTCGCGACTTGGGAAAGAAAGCTTACCAGCAGTTACTGGAATTGGGTTTTGTGGATTCGCCCTTTCCCCGGCCTGCCAGCAGTCAACCGAGCTCATCGAAAAAATAGTTTCACTAAAATCTAAATTACAGCCGTTTATCAGAGAAACCAATGGTTACACCGTCTCAAGTAGCAGAAATGATTAAGGCAGGGTTGCCCGACGCTAAAATACAAGTTGAGGATTTGACCGGTGGCGGTGACCACTACCAGGCGAGAGTCGTCTCTGCAGCCTTTGAAGGAAAAAGCCGAGTACAGCAGCACCAACTGGTCTACGGCGCTCTCAAACAGGCAATGGCTAGTGAAGCCATCCACGCTTTGGGCTTGGAAACCTTAACTCCCGCAGAATGGGAAGCGAAAAGTCAAGTTGCTTAATTGTTGAGCAGCCATTGGGTATCACAAGTTTGTGCTTGTGTCAAGAGTTGCTTGAAATACAACTGCTCCACTTACGCACAAAAACCATAAAAACCCGGTTTTTTTACCGGAATCTATGGTTGTAACGAAAGATTTTCGTAAAAAACGCGGTTTCTGCGTCAGTCAACGTTTAAAACTTTTCAAACAATATTAGGACCTACCATGAGTACAACAGCACATCAAAGAATTGACGAGTTGGTTAAGCAAAACAAAATCATGGTGTTTATGAAGGGCAATAAGTTAATGCCCCAGTGTGGTTTTTCTAATACTGTGGTGCAAATTCTCAATACTTTGGGAGTGCCTTACGAAACTGTTGATGTTTTGGCAGACCAGGAAATTCGTCAAGGGGTTAAAGAGTATTCCAACTGGCCGACAATTCCCCAAGTTTATATCAACGGCGAGTTTATTGGAGGCTCGGATATTATGATCGAGATGTATCAAAAGGGCGAATTGCAAGAAGTTGTAGAAGTGGCTTTGGCTTCTTAAATTAGACAGAAAAAACATCTCCCCGACCTCTTAAAGAAGTCGGGGAAATAACAGCAATCGCGTTTTACGTTGAATTAGGTTGTTTACTTAATTATTCGTTACCAGGCAGAGCCTGGGAACACAATGCGGTCGGCTCGACAACATCCAATTTGTAGGGTAGGCTCAGAAAGCGAGGCCTAGCCTCTGGACATCGGTTCCCCAGCACGGCTAGGGAACGAGTTAAGCGCAGTACAAGTTCCCAATTCCCAATTCCCAATTCCCAATTCCCAATTCCCAATTCATCAAGGGTTTATCCAACCGAATTTGCTATTTAATAGTAGTCGGCTTCAGTTTGGGTCTGTGGCATTGCAAAATTGGAGGGGTCGTGAATGTAACGCGCTGCTTCTTCCTCTAGTCTGTGAATCAGATAGGGTTCCAAACCGTTGGAATGCCGCAGGGCTGCTAAATACCCGTCTAAGTAAAGCCGCAGGTCATCGAAGCGATAACCTCTATTCCACATTTCGACGAGGGCGTCGGTGAGTTTCTGGTAGTGCCGGATTGTTTGGGTGTCTTGTAGCATGGTGTGAGGTTGAAATCCTTTGTGGTTTGTATAATGACGGCGGGATTTAGGAATTGCCTCGATTGATGCTGAGTGGCTCAGCTTGAGGCTATTTCTAAATAAAAGTTTTTACCCTGCTCAACAGGCTACCCTCCATAAAAAATTTCACTCGTTGCAATGCAGTTGCTCGACTTTTTGCGCGCACCTAGATAATTCGCTGTGCGTTTAATGGAGTCGGGATGTTGCTGAATTTTGCGGTCAAAGTGGCTGAGTGTTCCGGCTACCGAGCGAACGGTTGGAGGAATTCTAGTTTCACTTGCGCGATTTGTCAACCTCCTGGGAGTGGGGGCTGGGTCGGGGGGATCGCTTTTAGCAGGCGGTTGGGGCATGGGGTCGATCGGCTTTACACTGTCTTATTTTCATTGTAAGCTCATCGCCATAATGATTTAACCTTTCTGCAGGCTGACCCTGCCAAATTAACCCAATCTTTAACATTCGTACCCTGGGTGTGTCCGCTGCTTTCAACGCAGCTCATGCTTGAGTAGCGATGGTTACAAAAGCTTGACAAAAGCTCTGTTAACCTTGTAGCAATTAGTGATATGGGAAGCTCGCCTCTGTGGAATCTGCAAGTATTTCAATTGTTGAAGGGAATCCGCACCTGCGATCGCTCTTGGGCTGGCATCTACAGCAAGTCGGTCACTGGGTGCACCAGTCAGCGGATATCAGTCACGCTAGGGAAATATTTTTCAGCCGCCAGCCAACCCTAGTCATTCTGGATGCCCAATTGCCGGATGGGGACGGTTTGGAATTTTGCCACTGGCTGCAACAGCAGCAGCAGTCGCTGATTTTGATGCTGTCGGCGCGGAATTCGGAATCGGATATTGTTGAAGGTTTGAAGGCGGGGGCAGACGATTACCTGACTAAACCCTTTGGGATGCAAGAATTTATGGCGAGGGTGGAAGCTCTGATGCGCCGCAACCGCACGATGATACCGCCGGCGACGCTGGAGTGCGGGCTGCTGAAAATTGATTTGGTGCAGCGCCGAGTCAGGTTGTACGAGGAACATATTGAGCTGACTCCCCAGGAATTTAGCCTGCTGTACGTGCTAGCTCAAGCTGGAGGAGTGCCGCTGTCGCGCTCGGATTTGCTGCGTCGGGCGTGGCCCGATGCGATTGATAACCCCCGGACGATCGACACTCACGTACTCTCTCTGCGTAAAAAAATCGAAATCGACCCGCGACAGCCGAGCCTGATTCAAACTGTACGGAATGTCGGCTACCGACTGAATCTGGAGTTGTTGAATAATGCCAATCAGATCAATTCACCAGTTCCCAGGGCGGTGCTTTCTTAGAGTATTAAGTAGGTCATTGCAAAAAAACAATAGTATCTTATAGGGGCGGGTCTAGCTAAGAATCACTCATATACAAGCGAGAAGATGAAGGCAAAACCCGCCTGACCTATCTATTTAATGTTTATTTTTACCCACCTACTTATCAGCCGATAAGTCTGATTTTATGTTGGGAATTGATTGGCGATCGCATCGGTTTTCGCGGCCATAATAAAGTCATTGCGGTGCAGTCCAGAAATCGCGTGAGTCCACCAAGTAACGGTAACTTTTCCCCACTCGGTTAACAGTGCGGGGTGATGTCCTTCGGTTTCTGCTGCTTCCCCGACGCTGTTTGTAAAGGCGATCGCACTTTTGAAATCCGGGAATTCGTAGGTGCGTTCTATTTGGGGAATGCCATTTTTTTCGATTAAATTCCAGTCGGGAATTTGAGGTTTTAGCTGGACAATTTCGTAAGCTGTGAGGCGGGGAGAGTTTGGGCGGCAGGCGGCACAGCGTTCTTTTGCTAAAGGTTCCATAAATTGCTTGTTAGCGATCGGATGCTAAAAGATATTATAGACATTTCTAATGTCAATAATTTTGGATGGGTGCAACTGTCATTTAGGAGTGAGGTAAAGAATGTGATTGAAATCGTTCAAAAAACAGATGAGCAATCATTTAAAATTTCTGGAAATAATCGTTAACCGTGGAATAGATTAACCGATAATATCAGGAAGGGGCGGGTTGATTTGGCTATCTTGCTGATATTGTAAATGTTGGTGAACCCGCCCCTGCAAGTGCGATCGCTCAACCGATCGCCTTTTTAATCAAATCCAACTTACCCTTATAAGGAGCATAACGCCATTTCAAGTCAAGCCAAAATGACTTTTGCAGCACGCTTTTGTAATGAGAAAAAGTATTAAAACTCGCTTTGCCGTGATAACTCCCTATCCCGCTTTCACCAACTCCTCCAAACGGCAAAGCTGTCACCCCGAATTGCATGACAGTATCATTTATGGAAACTCCCCCAGAAGAAGTTTCCCGCAAAACTTGCTCTTGTTTTTCTTTATCCTTCGAGAACAAATACAAAGCTAATGGTTTAGGACGGGCGTTGATTTTGGCGATTGCCTCCCCAAAATTTTCATACTCCAAAACTGGCAAAATCGGTCCGAAAATCTCATCCTGCATCACCGGCGAATCCCAGGAAATATTATCTATAACCGTCGGTGCAATATATCTATCTTCCGGCGTAACTTTCCCGCCGACGACAATTTCTCCATCTTTAATAAACGCACTCAAACGTTCCAATTGCTGCTGATTTATAATTCGGGAATAGTCGGAACTTTTTTGCGGGTCGTCGCCGTAAAATCCGTGAATTGCTGTTTTAATTGCCTCAATCAAATCTGGTTTAACTTTTTTATCAACTAACAGGTAATCTGGAGCGACACAAGTTTGACCGGCATTGATGAATTTGCCCCAGGCAATGCGTTTAGCAGTGTATTCAACTTGAATATCTGAGTCTACAATGCAAGGACTTTTGCCACCCAATTCTAATGTGACAGGTGTCAGGTGTTTAGCAGCAGCTTCCATGACTATTTTACCGATTTTGGTGCCGCCTGTAAAGAAGATGTGGTCGAATTTTTCCACTAATAATTGTTGGCTGATTTCGACTCCTCCTTCGACGGCTGCTACGTAGGCGGGATCGAAGGTTTTGGTAATCATATCGGCGACAACTTCCGACGTGTGCGAGGCGATTTCAGAAGGTTTGAGGATGGCGCAGTTGCCGGCGGCGATCGCCCCGACCAAAGGTGATATCATTAGCTGAAATGGGTAATTCCAAGGCCCGATGATTAAAACAACGCCCAAAGGTTCTGGGTAAATGCGGGCCGATGCTGGGAATTGATCGATCGAAGTAGGAACTTTTTGCGGCTTTGCCCACGATTTTACATTTTTGATGGCATAATTAACTTCTGCGATCGCAGCAATTTCAAAATAAGCCTCGTACTCCGGCCTGTTCAAATCAGCCTTGACAGCATCCACAATCCGTGATTGATAGGAAGCGATCGCACTTTTGAGATTCTTGAGTTGTTCGATCCGAAAATCCACATCCTTAGTTTTCCCAGTCGCAAAAAATTGTCGCTGCTGGTGGATAATATCGCTGACTCTGATTACCATATTTATTGCTCCATGTCTATCAATAAATGTTACAACAGGAAAACGGAACTTGGGTAAATTGCGATCGGTGTTAAAGCGCAGACTTCTTGAAGAAGTCTACGATCGGGGCTTTATGCTATAACTTATAAGGTATTAATTGTAGATTTTTAATTTGAGTTAAGTCATGAAAATATCTAAGAACGATTTTTTTTTCTATTCCTGCTGGCTGCTTTGCTTGCTTGCAGTAGCAGGATGTACCTCTAAGCCCGAAAAGCAAGTTGTTATCTGCTCGAAAGACTTTACCGAACAAGTCATCCTCGCAGAAATTTTAGCACGCCATATCGAAGCTAAAACAGATATCAAAGTAGAACGAGAACTGAATCTCGGAGGTTCGCTTTGCCATCAATCCCTAACAGCAGGTAAAATCGATTTGTACGTCGAATACACGGGGACTGCTTACGCCAACTTGCTCAAACAGAAACCGATTTCTGACCCCAAAAAAGTCCTCGATTACCTCAAGCAAGAATATCCCAAACAGTTTAAAGCTGAGTGGACGGAACCGCTGGGATTTAATAACAGTTTTGCGATTATTGTGCGGGGAGACGATGCCAAAAAACTCAATTTACAAACTCTCTCGCAACTTGGGAAAGCTGCACCTAACCTCCGGGCTGGTTTCGGCCCAGAATTTAAGGAGAGAGAAGATGGATTTCCCGGATTAGCTAAAACTTACGGGATTAAGTTTCGAGAAGAACCGAAGGAGTTGCTGTTAGGATTGCTTTATCAAGCGCTGCAACAAAAAGAAGTAGATGTGATTGCTGGTAATACGACGGACGGTTTGATTCAAATTTTAGGTTTAGTAGTTCTCAAGGATGACAAGAACTATTTCCCGCCCTACGAAGCAGTTCCGGTTGTGCGATCGCAAATTTTGGATAAATACCCGGAATTGCGTCCAGTCCTCGCAGAATTGGGCGGCAAAATCTCCGAGGAGGATATGCGACGGCTCAATTATCAAGTTGATAAGAAACAGCAAGAAGCTAGAGAAGTAGCCCAGGACTTTTTGCAGCAAAAGCTGGGCGAGTCAGAGCCAGTAAGTCCGCCAAAATAGAGGGTTTCAATGTTAGTATATTCCCACGTCAAGTTAATTTGCCAAGCTGCAAATTTAGATTTTAGATTCAACAATTAGGAACATAGGATAAGGTGCGAGGCGCGCACCCTACAATACACTTAGGCTTTCCTCTTAAGTCCCTTCACTGAGCCGGCGCAAATTCAAAATATCGCTCATCTTTTTAATTTGCATACAAGTGCGCTCGAACTGTTGTTTATCCTGGATATCCATGCACAAGTCAATTAATGCAGGCAATCCGGGATAGGTTTTGACTTGAGCGCTGCGGACGTTTACTTGGTTGTCCTTCAAATGCGATAAAACATCATTGAGAACTCCCACTCGATCGAGGGCTTCAATTTGAATGTTAACCGGATAAGTGTTGGGTCGAGATTCATTGCGGTTGCTGGAATTCCAACTCACAGGAACCAACCGATCCCCAGGCACGTTCTCAACATTTGAACATCCTTGCCGGTGAATCGAAATTCCGCGAGTACGAGTCACCACTCCAATAATTGATTCCCCAGGAATTGGACAGCAACAGCCGGATAAATGGTAGAGCAATCCCTCTACACCTGCGATCGGCGATTTGCTCGGAGACGAACTCGGTAATGGTTTCGGTGTCGTCGATGCAGGTATTAGCTGGGGCACTTCCTGCCCTCCTGCGGGAGCAGCTTCAATTTTTTGCTGCACTTTTACTAAATCTCGCAGTCGATTTACTACGAGATTTAGGGTGACTTCGCCGTAGCCCAAACCTGCGATTAAATCTTCGACGCTGTGGTAGTTGCAGCGCTGAGCCACCGATTGCATGGGCTCAGATTTTAGCAAAGATTCCAAGCCATTTTTACCTAATTCTTTTTCCAGCAATTCCCGGCCGCGAGCGAGATTTTCATCTCGGTGCGATCGCTTCAACCACTGGCGAATTCGGTTTTTAGCTCCGTTTGTCTTGACAAAATTCAACCAGTCGGAACTCGGATGACCATTTTTTTGGGTCAAGATTTCTACAATATCGCCGTTCTTTAAAACCTTGTCTAGTGTTACCATTCGCCCGTTGACTCTGGCACCTGTGCAGTGATTGCCAATTTCTGTGTGAATGCGGTAAGCAAAATCTACGGGAGTCGATCCGCTATTGAGAGCAATCACGTCTCCGTTAGGAGTAAAAACGTAAATATCTTCGTCGAATAAGTTATCCTTAATGCTTTGTAAATATTCGCGATCGTCTTTGAGGTCGCTTTGCCATTCTAGGAGTTGTCGCAGCCAAGTAAATTTCTCGTCGTCGCCGGTAACTGTTGTGTTAGAACCGCCAGTTTCTTTGTATTTCCAGTGGGCAGCAATGCCGTATTCTGCAATGTGGTGCATTGCTACGGTGCGGATTTGCACTTCGATGGGGCGGCCGCTGGTTCCGATTACTCCGGTGTGCAAAGATTGGTAGCGGTTGGCTTTTGGTAAACCGATATAATCTTTAAAGCGGCCGGGAATCGGGCGGAAAGAATCGTGGACGATCGCCAAAGCCCGATAACAGTCATCATTGGTTTCTACTATGATCCGCACCGCCGCAATATCGTACACTTGCTTAAACCCTTTTTGGCGGCGCTGCATCTTCGAGTAAATCCCGTACAAATGTTTAGGACGGCCGCTAACTTCATAGCATTTAATGCCTAAATTGTCAAGCCTTTCTCGCAAACAATCTGTGACTTCTGCGAGTTGAGTTTCTCGATCGGCTCGCTTCTCGGCCACCAATTCCTGAATTTCGCGGTAAGCTTCGGGTTCCAGGTATTTAAACGCTAAATCTTCCAATTCCCACTTAAAGCGGCCGATACCCAAACGGTTCGCCAGGGGAGCAAAAATATCTCGGGTTTCTAAGGCAATACTGCGCTGCTTTTCTTCGGACAAATGCTCCAAAGTTCTCATGTTGTGCAGCCGATCTGCGAGTTTGACCACAATGACGCGAATATCTTTAGCCATTGCTAGGAACATTCGGCGGAAATTTTCCGCAAGGCGCTCTGTTTTGCTGGAAAAATTAAACTTAGAAAGCTTGGTGACACCTTCAACCAACTGTCGCACTTCCGCGCCGAACCGCTGTTCTATTTCTTCGAGAGTAATATCTGTATCTTCAACAATGTCGTGGAGGAAGCCGGCAGCAATCATGACGTTGTTGCCGCCCATATACCGGAGTATTCCAGCGACAGCTACCGGATGGCAAATGTAAGGTTCTCCCGATTTGCGGTATTGTCCTTCGTGCAAGTCGCGGGCAAATTCAAAGGCCCGACAAATTAAGCTGTCGTCAGCCGAACAATTCGGGTTAGGGCCCCCATCAGGCTGCGATCGACTATTCAGGCATTCTTGCAGCCAATCGGGAACTACAGCAGGATCGATCGAAGGAGAGGGAGTCAGAGTGTTCGCGTTCATGGGGTACACCTTTAAAACTTAGAAATACAAATGGTTAAAAGCCGGTTTCCGGTTGAATTGCCGAAATTATGTGTTTAGCTATACTAAACTAATTGAATGCCACAATTTGCAATTCAAAAAAATAGTCGATTTTTCTGTTAACTATACCTATCTACTTCCGAGTCGCCCCCCCTCGCAGGTAGGAAAATATAGTGACACCACTGCCGCCGCCGCAGTCTGTCGATCCGGTAAAATAAGCATATTTTGGCGGTAGCAGTTGAGGTAGCGGGGGCTCGGCATTTACCGGCAACGCTCAACAGAAAGCAGCAGCCAGAAGGGTAGAGTTAGGGCAGAAAATCGAAAAAAGTTCTCACAAAACAGGGAATTGCTCCAAAAACGCACGGCTTCCCTCCATATGAGCAAACTTAAGTAAGTATCTACTTTGATTATAAATACAAATTTCTTTACAAAATCATGATATTGTCCGAAGACCGCCGCCAGTGCTACCAAAAATTACAGCAAGCACTAGAACAACTACAAAGAACTGCTGCACAGGATAATCTGGATCGGGCCGCGCTGGCGATCGAATACACAAAAGTGCAACAATTTTTCGGAAACCAAATTATGAGAGCCGAAAGCGATGAGTTAGACGCCTCAGAAACACCCCCAGAGCAGTCCTATTTGACGGAAATTCACAAGCAACTGCGGTTATTGGGGACAGATGTCACGTTTTTGCAAGCGTCGCGCCAGCCAGCGACAGCAAAGGCGAGGCAAACTGCGGCGATCGCGCGGCTTAATACGCTAATTTGCTACTGTGGCGCGCTGCTGCAAAAAAATTCTGGTTCTTCAGGGCCCGCCCAGATACAGAATTAATAATTGAATTAACAGGGAATTAATAAGGCAAGGAGAAATAAAGCGGTGGAATGTCCAAAATGTAAACATCCCAATTTAGAAGGCGGTACCTTAGCCGGCCGTATGTCGGTGCAGTGGTGTCCCAACTGTTACGGTATCTGGATTCCAGGCAGAGAATACGAAGCTTGGCAGAAAGAGCAAAGCCAGTGGTACAACAAATCCGAGAAGCCTGATGCGACAGGGACTCTCGGCATAGAATTCACCCCGTCTGTCTACGACAGCAAAGCAGCGCTGTGTCCCGAAGACGGTCACTATCTGTCGCGGGCGAAAGTTCCTTTCAGCAGAGTGCCCTTTTACATAGAGCGCTGTATGTTGTGCGGGGGCATTTGGTGCGATAACGGCGAGTGGGACATTCTCGAAAGTCTGGGATTCCACACCGAGATTGACAAGATGTTTTCTCCGAATTGGCAAGCTAAGGCCCGCGTGCAAGAACTCGCCTCTCGGGAACGTCAAGTGCTGACTGAGAAGCTGGGGCCGGATATCGCCGGATATGTGTTGGAACTCGCGGAAGTTTTAGCAGACCATCCTCACGCAGATTGTGCCGCTACTTACATACTGCGGAGAGCTGAGTTGAAGCGAAGGGAAATTTAATCTGTTGGCTGTTGACAGTTGGCTGTTGGCGGTTGACTGTTAACGGTTGACTGTTGACGGTTGTTAGTAAGCGGTTGGTCGGTTAATGATGTAGTGATAAAATCTTTGTTTGTAGCAATTTCTATTGGTATTTACAAACTGTGGACGGTTGACTGTTGACTGTTGTTAGTAAGCGGTTGGTCGGTTAATGATGTACTAATAAAATCTTTGTTTGTAGCAATTTCTATTGGTATTTACAAACAGCATATCGGTCTCTTGCCAATCACTAATAAGCCATGAAAAATACTAATAACTAACAACTAACCGCCAGGATATTGACAAACAATAAATAACAACAGTTAACAGTCAACAGACAACACTTAACAGACAACAGTCAACAGACAACAGACAACAGACAACAGACTAAGGACTAATGACTAATGACTAATGACTCTTCTCTATTTTCCGTTGACAATTTGCGAGTAGCTTATCCTCAGCGGCGAGGCCAATCCGGTTGGGCCGTTGACGGGGTTTCCCTGACGCTGAAACCGGGGGAAAAGCTCGGATTAGTTGGGGAGTCTGGGTGCGGTAAGTCAACTTTGGGAAGGGCGGCGATGCGGTTGCTGCCGGATTCAACGCTGATTGAGGGGCGAGTTAGTTTTGCTGGAGAGTCGGTGTTTGATATGAATGCTTCGCGGCTGAGACGGTTTCGGGGCGAAGCTGTAGCATTGATTTTTCAAGATCCGATGACTCGTCTCGATCCTTTGATGACTGTAGGAGAACATTGCATCGAGACTTTGCAAGCTCACAGACCGAATTTGGATCGCAAGCAAGCTAAGAAACGGGCGATCGAAACTCTGGAAGCTGTGAAAATTCCCGCTTCTCGCTGGTCGCAATTTCCCCACGAATTTAGCGGCGGAATGCGGCAAAGAGTAGCAATTGCTTTGGCTCTTTTGCTCGATCCCAAATTAATTGTGGCGGACGAACCGACTACAAGTTTGGACGTAACTGTAGCTGCTCAGATTTTGCAGGAATTAACCAGACTTTGTGAGGAACGGGGAACGGCTATTTTGTTGATTTCTCACGATTTGGCGATGGTGGCTGAGTATTGCGATCGCATTGCGGTGATGTACGGCGGTAAAGTCGTAGAAACAGGGCCGGTGCAAAACGTGTTTGAAAAGCCGCAGCACGAATATACTCGATCGCTCCTCAAAGCAGCTTTGCACATTCAAGCCGATTCCGACAAAGGGTTAGCGTTCGAGGAAATCAGGACTGAAGCCGTTACTGCAAACTTAACAAATTCGCCTCTTTTGACCGTAACGAATTTGCAGCAACACTACAGTTTAGAAAGCAATTTATTAGATCAGTTGTTTTCCAGGAATCGCCAGGTAATTAAAGCCGTAGACGGCGTTAGTTTAGAGCTACAACGGGGAGAAATCCTAGGGCTGGTGGGGGAGTCCGGCTGCGGCAAAAGTACCTTGTCACGCACGATTTTGCAGCTAATTACCGCGACGGGTGGCAAAGTGGAATTTCAAGGAATAGATATAACTGCCCTGAACCGCGATGCTGTGAGGAAGCACCGCCGCGAAATGCAAATGATCTTTCAAGACCCCCACGCTTGCCTGAATCCGATGATGACTGTCGGGCAAAGTATTGCTGACCCTTTGTTTATTCACAAATTAGCTAATGCCAGCGAAGCTAAAAAACAAGTAATCCAAATGTTAGAGCGGGTGGGTTTAAGTCCAGGGGAGGATTTCTTTCGCCGCTATCCGGGGGAATTGTCAGGAGGACAACAGCAGCGAGTTTCGATCGCCCGCGCTTTGATTACTCGGCCGCAACTGATAATTTGCGACGAACCTGTGAGTATGCTGGATGCCAGCGTGCAGACTCAAGTATTAGAACTGATGTTGGAGTTGAAGAAGGAATTTAATTTGACTTATCTGTTCATTACGCACGATTTGTGGGTGGCGAGATTTTTTTGCGATCGCATTGCGGTAATGAATGCGGGAAAAATTGTTGAAATCGGTAAGACTAGGGATATTTTTACTAATCCGCAGCACCCTTATACTCAGCAATTATTGCAGGCAGCTCCTTTACTGGCTCGAACTCAATAGAAAGGTATAAAATTGGGGCCATCTAATTTCTGTCACGAGCTTCTAGATGGATTTCGGAAATTTCCGGTTAAATTGGTTAAAGTTAAGGGATACTTTTCAAATCATTCCACCGACACCAAGCACGATATGGCAGAATCTGACCTAGGCAGTTTTGCGGTGGCACCCGACGCCTCATTCGCGATCGCACAAGATGAAGACACCGAGATCGATCGTCCGACGGTAACTAGATCGTCAGCATACAACAATTGGTCTGCCGACGATCCAGTGGGAGCTTTGTTCAAGGAAATGGCTCGCTATCCTCTACTCAGTGCCACCGAAGAGGTGGAGTTGGCGCGCCGCGTTCAAGAATTGGTAGCCCTAGATGAACTAGAACAGCGTTTGCAGCACGAATTGGACAGAGTGCCGACAAAAGCTGAACTCGCAGCGGCTTTGGGGATAAGCGAAACTCAACTGCAACAGCTTCGCCACCAGTGTCAGTCGGCGAAACGGAAAATGATCAGCTCGAATTTGCGCTTGGTGGTTTCGATTGCCAAACGCTATCTTAATCGGGGCGTGCCTTTTCTCGATTTAATTCAAGAAGGAGCTTTGGGTTTGAATCGCGCCGCTGAAAAGTTCGATCCGGAGAAGGGTTACAAGTTTTCTACTTATGCCTATTGGTGGATTCGCCAAGGAATTACCCGGACAATTGCCAATCAAGGGCGGACGATTCGCTTGCCTGTTCACATTGTCGAACAGTTAAATAAACTCAAAAAAGTTTATCGAGATTTGAGGCGTTCTCTTCAACGCAATCCAACTGAAACTGAACTTGCTAGAGAAATGCAAGTTACTTGCGAACAGCTTCGTTACCTCCAGCAAGTACGCCGGCAATCTTTGTCTCTCAACCACCGCATCGGCTCTGAAGAAAGTTCGGAACTTTTGGATGTTCTCGAAGATAACGCGACGCAATCTCCCGAAGCTCAGATGAATGAGATGATGATGCGCCAAGATATTTTGGAGGTGTTGGACAGTATTTTGACTGAGCGCGAAAAAGAGATTGTTGCTATGCGTTACGGTTTGCTGACCGGCGAACCTTACACTTTAGAAGAGGTCAGCAGTTTGTTCAATTTGTCCCGCGAACGAGTCCGTCAAATTCAAAATAAGGCAATGCGAAAGCTGCGCCGCCCTCAAGTGACGGAACGATTGAAGGGCTGGTTAAAATAAGCTAGAAAACATTGAGTTTGCATTGTGAAAAATCTTAAAATTATTGTGGGTGGACACTCCAACGTCGCCCTAAATATGTTAATTCAAGGTTGACAAACTTAATTAAAAATTACAAATCAAAAATGTCTTGATGTGGTATTTTTAATTGTTGATTGTCGCGTCGTACTTACTTATTTATGTCTTCTGAGGTAATTTTGCGCCCAGCTACCCGCGCCGACGTGCCGGTGCTGTTTGATTTGATTAAAGCTTTAGCTGAGTACGAAAAATTATCTCATGCCGTGACTGGCAATGCGGTTGATTTGGAGAATCATTTGTTTGGCGATCGACCTTTTGCTGAAGCGATTTTAGCGGAGTGCGAAAATCGAGTTGTGGGCTGGGCGCTGTTTTTTTACAATTATTCTACTTTTTTGACTCAGCCGGGAATTTATTTGGAAGATTTGTTTGTGATCCCTGAGTTTCGAGGGCGGGGAATTGGCAAGTCTTTGATAGTTTATTTAGCGCAGTTGACGGTTGAAAGGGGCTGCGGGCGTTTGGAATGGAGTGTTTTGGATTGGAATGAATTGGCGATCGGATTTTACAAGGGTATCGGTGCTGATGTGATGCCCGACTGGCGGATTTGCCGGGTTGCCGGCGAATCTTTGGCAACTTTGGCATCGAAACAATTGTAAAAACCCCTCGATAAGACTCGGCGAGGGAAATCGCTACTATGCAAACGAAGTCCTTCTCTAAGAGACTAAGACCTCAAGGTGTGTATCGCGCACCTTACAACGAATCTGTAGGGTGTGCACTGCGCACCTTACAAAAAATCTGTACCGCCTCAAATCTATGGTTGCGTAAATCGGAGTAGATAATTGGCAAAAATATAGGAAAATTTAAGTAACAGTAGATTTTGATTGAGAGAGTAGATCGTGATTATTTGGGTAAACGAGCAAATCGATCCGTCGGGCATTCTTTATTCTTGCATTGCTTGTTGCGATGAAAGCCAAGCGAAGGATTGCCACGAATCTTTTGAGAAGAATTTGACTGCAGAGCAAAAACAGCAGGGCTGGGTTGCTACTTTGCGGACTGTTAGTTCTTGGGATGAGGTGCCTGTTAATGCTTTGAAATTGAATTAATGAGTACAAGTCATTAGCAGCTTTAGTGTCGCCCTGTTTCGGTTCGAGAGAAATGGCAGGAAAACGTGGGACATCAGTTCGTCCAAGGCAAGATAGCTCGATCGCACATTTTTCAAATTACAAGAGGTTTCGTGAATGTGAAGGTAAAAAGCTGCAATCTTTTGGGGCTGCGAGTCTGAAAATAGTGCCCTGCAAGATGCGGGAATGTGGGCAAAATTTTTTGGGCCTGGAGTGCTACCAACACCCTAGGACGAACAAGCGTGCAAGTGCGATCCTCTTCGAGGGTTACGCTAACGACAATTCGCATTTTTCAAACGGATTTTACCATTATTATTAATAGATAAAGGCATTTCAAATTGTCAAGTTAAATTTTTATGATTGAAACCTTATTTCACGCTTATACCCCTCTGGTGATCTGGACTGGCTTGGGACTGCTGCTGTTTCGGTACATCCCAGTTGATTTTCCCAAGCTGCTGAGCCACTTTCTTTTCTGGATTGGGATACCGCTGCAAATTCTAGTTTTAGCCCGTCAGAGCGATTTTTCGGGTGCTGTGGGATTCACGCCGGCGATCGCCATATTCGTGTTATTTCTGAGTACGAGTTTTGCTTGGCTGACTTGGGTATTATTGCGTAGGCTGAGTGCGGCCCACTTCAAAAAGCCCTATTTTCAGGGCAAAAATTCTCTGGTAAATTTATTCTTATTAAATTTTAATTCCCTGAAGCGATCGAGCCAGGGCAGTTTTCTCCTAGCTGCGATGTTAGGGAATACGGGCTTTGTTGGATTAGCAATCACCCCGTCTATCATCAGCACCGATAACAACAACTGGGCTGTCTTGTACAGCGTCACTAACAATGTTATTGGAACTTATTGTTTCGGTGTATTTATTGCTAGCTATTTTGGGAACTCCGAGCAAAAAAATCACTGGTGGACTCAGATCCGCGACGTGCTAACAGTTCCCGCTCTGTGGGCATTTTTAATTGGTTTTTATACTAGAAACATCCCCCTGCCCGAGACAGTGGAATCGGGATTGCAGATTGCTGTTTGGGTGGTAATTGCCAGTGCTTTGCTGCTGGTTGGCATCCGGCTGAGGTCTATTAAGAAATGGGAAAGTTTTGAACTGGCTTTAATCCCGTCGCTGTTAAAAGTGGTAATTGTGCCGGTGTTGATCGGATTGGGTGCTAGTTATTTCGGATTGAGTGGCGATCCGAGGTTCGTGTTGGTGTTGATGTCGGGAACGCCCACAGCTCTTTCGGTGCTGATTTTAGCAGAAGTCTACGAGCTCGATCGCGATTTGTTAGCTAGCAGCATCGCCATCACTTCTGTCGGGTTGCTGTTGATGCTTCCGCTGTGGTTAGCGGGGTTTAGTTAATATTAGCTAAAGTTTCAAATCGGATTGCTTTAAAATTTCGCAGTACAATCAACCATAACTGCACGGAAAAGACTATGAATGAGATAATAACTGCTACAGGTCTGCCTCCTGCATTCCCCGATCATACCCAACTGCCAGACGAAGACGGTACATTTGTGAAAAATTTTCAGGAGCATCCCCAGAGCATCATTTTGACAGATTCTATCGGGCCGGTTGTAGAGCGGCTGCACCCAGACGGACAATATGCGATCGGGCAAGATTGTGGCATTTACTGGCGAGAAACTGACCCGCCAGAGCGAGGTGCAGAAGCACCCGATTGGTTTTACGTGCCAAATGTACCGGCAACACTTGACGGTTTTCGCCGTTCTTATGTACTGTGGCGGGAACACATGGCTCCGTTCATTGCTTTAGAATTTGCTAGCGGTAATGGAGAGGAAGAGCGCGATCGTACTCCCTTGACTGTGGCCGCTGACGGTACCACCACTAAACCGGGTAAGTTTTGGGTGTACGAGAGAATTATTCGCATTCCTTACTACGGCATTTATGAAATGAGAACGGGCAATTTAGAAGTCTATCACCTAATAGATTTTGGGTATCGAAGGATGGAGCCAAACGAACGCGGTCACTATCCCATTCCTGTACTAGATGTAGAATTGGGACTGTGGCAGGGAAGCTATCAAAATCAAGAACTGCTTTGGCTGCGGTGGTGGGATTCGCAGGGGAATTTGCTGTTAACTGGCTCCGAACAAGTTGAAATTGAGCGGGCCCTGGTCGAACAAGAACGGGAAAGAGCCGAACAAGAACGGGAAAGAGCTGAACAAGCAGAGCGAAAAGTCACCCAGTTAGCCGATCGACTGCGAGCAATGGGAATCGATCCCGATGCTGAGGATTGATATCAAATTCCCCAAACTTTCTCTGTAGCGCGAGCATCCCGCACCTTACCTTTTATAATCACAAAAAACAAAGCTGATGGAAACTAAACCACCTCTACCGCCCTTTACCTTGGAAACGGCTAAAGCCAAAGTTCAAGCTGCTGAAGATGCCTGGAATACCCGCGATCCAGAACGAGTAGCCTTAGCTTATACGGAAGATTCTCAGTGGCGAAACCGTGCCGAATTCTTCAGCGGACGGGAAGAAATCAAGGCGTTTTTAAGACGAAAATGGGCAAAGGAATTAGATTACCGTTTAAAGAAAGAACTGTGGAGTTTTACAGACAATCGGATTTCTGTTAGATTTGAGTATGAGTGGCACGATGATTCTGGCTACTGGTATCGCGCCTATGGTAATGAACAGTGGGAATTTGCCGAAAATGGGTTAATGCGAAGACGTGAAGCTAGTATTAATGATGTTCCCATTCAAGAGTCAGAACGGAAGTTTCGATAGGAGTTATCTGTGAGTTGCTTAATGAAACTTAGACATTTTTTCACCTTTTTAGGGGCTGAAAACCTCTCCCTCGCAAAAGAAAGAGGTCTATGGCCTAAAAATGCCTGAAACCATTGTAAATATTGGATTTATGCCCTTTCTAGGTAAAAGTCTTTCTCTATCTAGGTTTTAAGCCATTTTGGCTTCAGTTTTTGTCTAAGCCCGTTAGCGTAACTTTCTGAATTACTGCTGATTTCTCCCCTGCAACTGAAAACCGCTATATGATGAATTGGGCCCAATCAGTTTCCTAGACCATAGATACCGCGAAATTGGTTGCTGTACAGACAGTCGGCATCTCAATAATAAACTGCGTTCCCTGCTCTGGCGTAGAAAAACACTGTAGTTGAGCGCAGTGTTTTTCTAGCAGAATTTTTCTGCTGATTGACAATCCCATGCCTGTACCTTTTCCGATTGGCTTAGTAGTAAAAAAGGGAGTAAAAAGTTTTGAACGAACATTCTCAGTCATGCCAATACCATTATCAGCAACTGTGAGCCGAATGCCTGATCCCGTACTATTGTTGTCATAGGAATTGCCCGCTACGACTTCAGTACGAATCAAAATCTGCGGGTAAAAAACTCTACCCTCTTCTCTACTTCCCCGCTCTTCCAAAGCATCTATAGCATTCGCTAAAAGGTTCATAAACACCTGATTAAGCTGACCTGCATAACAGGTCAGAAGTGGCAATGGACTATACTCTTTAATCACGTTAATAGCAGGGCGATCTGCTCTAGCTTTTAGCCGGTGCTGCAATATCATCAAGGTGCTATTAATACCTTCGTGGATATCTACTGATTTGATTTCGGTTTCATCCAACCGCGAAAAATTTCGTAGAGACTCCACAATCATACGAATGCGTTCGATGCCTAACTGCAAGGAAGAAAGCAACTTTGGCAAATCGTCCATGATAAATGACAACTCTCCATCTTCTGTTGCCTGGAGAATTTCTGCTTCGGGTTGCGGGTAATGCCGTTGGTAGAGATTCAACATATAGATTAGTTCTTTAATATAATCTTTCGCATAGGAGATATTGCCGTAAATAAAGTTGACCGGATTGTTAATTTCATGAGCGACACCTGCAACTAATTGACCGAGACTAGACATTTTTTCACTTTGAACTAGCTGGAGTTGTGTGTCTTGCAGTTCTCGGACAAAATGCTCTAAGGCAAGAGCTTTTTGGTGTTCTTTTTCTTCACTGATACGCAGTGCTTTCTCTACTTGTTCGCGCTGCTCTATTTCCGACTGCAATTTATGACCTAGACAAAAACTTCTCAAAGCTGTTAGCACTGTAGTGTATAGCTTTGATGTCGTTAATTCAGTTTTAGTTTTATAGTCATTTATATCGTAATTGATAATAACGCTTTTTTCGGGTACTTGTCCGGGTTGACCCGTGCGTAAAATAATTCGCACTAACTGATTGCCTAACACTTGGCGGACATATTTCACAAACTCTAAGCCAGCATCATCCGTTTCCATGATTACATCAAGCAGGATGATAGCCACATCAGGATGTTCTTGAATTAACTGTTTAGCTTCCTTAGCGGAATAAGCACTAATAAATTTTAAAAATTTATTTTCATAAACAAAATTTATTAAGGCTATATTGGTAGCTGTGTGAACTTGAGCTTCATCATCTACAATCAAAACTTTCCAGCTTTCTGTCGGAGAATCTTCTGATACTTCATCGGCAAAAAATAACTCTTCATCTGAGTTAACTTCATCCGCAAATAACACTTCTTCAGATGAGATTTCATTTGAAAAGCCGTAAATACTCTTGTCCATTGCTGCTTACCTTTCTTTGTTACTGATGTTGGGATTTAGGAAACTACGGTTGTGAATTTATGTGAATTTATTTGGACGGGTAACTTAATAATAAATTTGGTGCCGACTCCAACCTCACTTTTACATTCTATTTCACCCAGAAGTTTTTGGGTAACTAAATTGTAGACAATATGTAATCCCAATCCGCTACCACCCTGACCGCGTTTTGTAGTAAAGAATGGCTCGAAAATTTTACTTAAATTTTCTGGGGGAATGCCTTGACCGTCATCGGAATATTCCAATGTAAGCCGATCGCCCTCTTGTTGCCAATCAAAAGCGAGCTGACCAGATTCGCCCGGTTCGTAAGCATGAATCAGAGAGTTCATCAGTAAATTTGTGACAACTTGGGATAAAGCACCTGGATAAGAATCTAGGGCTATTTTGGTGTCTCCCTTAATTTCGATCGAATGTTTGCTGTTTCTCAATTTTGGTTTTAATTGGATTAAAATTTCATCGAGATAATCTCTGACAATGAAAGTTCGTCGTTCTTCGCTAGAGCGATCGACTGCCACTTCTTTAAAGCTCTGAATCAATGCCGCAGCCTGATTTAGATTAGTTAGAAGGGTGTTGCTGCTTTGGGTGGCTATATCCAAAAATTTTTCTAGCTCGGAGCGCTTCATTTTGCCACTGTTATAAGTAGAAGCAAATTCTGTGGTATGTTCTGCCAAAGCTGACGCCACGGTGACACCAACGCCGATGGGAGTATTAATTTCGTGGGCGACGCCTGCAACTAATCCTCCCAGCGATGCCATTTTTTCAGATTCGACTAGCTTGCTTTGAGTCGCTTTTAAAGCTTCCAGCGTGTTGGATAATTCCTGGGTGCGATCGCACACTAATTGCTCTAAGTTTTGATTGAACTCCTGCAAGTTATTGTAGAGTTGGGCATTTTCAATGGAAATGGCTATTTGGGCCGATAACAATTTTAACAGTTCTAGTCTATCTGTAGTGAAAGCTCCTTCTGTGAGGTTATTTTCTAGGTAAAGAATGCCTGTCAGTTTGCCTTGGTGCAGCAGAGGTGTGCAGAGAATGGATTTGGGTTGAGTGGCTGCAATATAAGGATCGCGGGTAAATTGTCCCTCTTGGGTGGCGTTATTTAAAACCACGTTTTCCTGGGTGCGGATGACGTAGTGGGCGATCGCACTTGCGAGTTTGGGCGTTTCCCCAGAAGCTGCTTCTGCATTGAGGGGAAGCGAGCGCAGCACGCTAATTTCATCCTCGTTCACTGAACCTTCTGCCTCGATGGCCCAGTTTCCTGCTTTTTCTAAAATTAAAAAGCCTTTTTGGGCGCCTGCATTTTCGATGGCAATTTTCATCAACCTTTCTAGTAGCTTGCTCAAAACTATTTCACCTGAAATTGCTTGGGAAGCTTTCATTACTGTGGCTAAATCTAGCGTCTCTCCCAAATTGGTGCTAGTGGTAGTAGTCTTAATCGTTGTTCGGTTAACATTTGTTTGAGCTGTTGTCTTGGCTGAGGTTCTAGCTAGTAGGTGCGGGTATTTTTCTTCTAAATCTTTAACTTTAGCTAGAGCGCCCCAAGCTTGGTAGCTATAATGAGCGTTTTGCATATAAACTTGGGCGATCGTTTCTTTACCCCATGACAGGTAAAATTTGGCGGCGAGTTCGTGAGCGAGTGCTTCCTCGTTGATGTATTCGTTTTCTTTAGCAAGGGCAATAGCCTTGTCGTACATTTCGATTGCCTCTACTTTTTCCCCTAAAACCCGATGCCGTTCTGCCTCTACTAGATAGAATTTATGCAAATAATTCATTGGCCCATGATGCGCCCATTTCTGCATTTTCTCTTGATTAGCTTGTACTCTGTCAAGAATGATCTGTTGCTCTGACTGTGGAGTATCAGAATACACGGCCAACCGCACCAAAGAATCGTAAAAATGGAAGATAGGAATAACGGGCAATCCTACCATTGCATCTAAACACTTCTCTGCTAGAGCAGTATTTTCAATGCCTTCTGAGTAATTTTCAAACAAATAACAAAGGTAAATTTTGTTCAAATATATGTATGCAACTGCCGATTTGTCCTTTGCCTGCTGGTATAATGGCAACTTCAGCTCCTCATCACAGGCTTCACCCTTCAGAATGCAAGATTTTTCGCTTTTTCCCAACAAATTTAATATAGCTTGCCAATTTATTTCTATATAATTAAGCGCTATTTCTTGCTTGACATTATAAATAGCATCTCTGTTAATTGCTATCCCTCTGTCCAGCACAGTCAGTTCTTTGCCACTATAGTAAGCTGCACAGGAGGAATGTATTAGACTAAAGCCTGCATATTCTAAATCTCCTGTCTCTATTCCGCTAGAGTAAGCAGACACTAAAGGCTCGCATGTTTCTCTCAGATGCTCTTTCCAATGTCGGGTAAATATATTTACATGGACAACTGTCTTGGCTTTAATGTCTTGAGCATTTAACTTTGACACTAGACTTAAAGCTAATTGACCGAACTGATAACCCGAATCAATATCCTCCACAATTCCACAAAGAAGAAAACCATAATTGGCATAAGCAAAGGGAGAAACAGAAGCATTACCATATTGGACGGATAAATCTACTTGTTTGCACACCGTTAAGAGCAACAGTTGTGGAGCAGCAATGTATGCAGGAGCAAAGATACTTGATATAAGTCTCATAGCTGCTAGTTTATAGGGATCTGTCATTTGAGGCAGGTCACTTAAATCCTCAATTCGCTTCCCCTTCAAAATTGCCGCCGTTTCCCCCACTGCTTGCCCAATATCTGACGGGTTTGGGTCAGAGGGAAACTCCACCCCTAACAGCTTTAAAACTTCTAACGCTGTATTAACGGCTTCTAGTAGCTTTTTCTGCGACACGGAAGCTTGAATCTGGACTTCATAGATTTTTATTTTTTCCAATAGGTTTTTGGAACAGTTTTGCACGACCTCAGCTAATTTCTGCATCCGGTCAAAGTCACCACTCAGAAATGCTGCCTCTGCTGCTTCGGTATGTAGTGCTAATGTCAGTTCGTAATGATGAGTCCAGCTAGAATTTGCTAGCAGTCCCAAACCTGCTTGCAAATATTGGGTAGCCGCAGCATGAGCCGTTGCTGCTTTAGCTTTTTGACCTGCGGTTAAATTAAGTTTGGCAATTTCAGTTCGTTCGGATTCATCACTAATGAGTTCAATTCCCAGATTCAAATGATCGACGATCGCAAATATCTCTTCCGCTCGTTTCTCTGGCGAGGTATTTTGCCACAGCAAGCGACCAATTTGCAAGTGAACTGTTTTTTTAGAACTTTCCTCAATCAGAGTATAAGCTGCTTGTTGGACGCGATCGTGCAAAAACTTATAAGTAGTAATGACCAGATGAGATTTAACGATTTCTTCTTCTGTTACGCCGAGTTCAGAAGTGGCTAAAATTAATCCATCTTGGATGGCGGGCAATAGCTGTTGAAAGGTTTCAGCGGTAGATTTTTCGTTGACAATCGAGAGAGTATTTAAGTCAAAACTATTGCCCACACAAGCGGCTAACTGTAAAACCTGCTGAGTTAAATCTGGCATTTTTCTCAATTTACCGACCATCAACTCAACAACGTTATCGGTAATCCCTACTGCTTCGATTTGTGAAATATTCCAATCCCAGCTTCTTTTCACTAAATTGAAATTCAGGAGGGTTTCTTCATAGAGAGTTCTGAGAAACTGATTGACAAAAAAAGGATTGCCTTGAGTTTTACCGACGACTAACTCAGCTAGGGGCATGACTGCGCCTCTATCCCTACGCACAGTATCAGCTATCAAGTTAGCAATATGTCCGATTTCTAAGGGAGTTAAGGTAATTTGGTTAATAGTAGCCTCTTGCTTTTGCAGCCCCTCCAAAGTCATTATCAGGGGATGTGTGGGGCTCACTTCGTTATCTCGATAAGCACCCATTAGAAATAAATATTTTGTTTCCTCATCTGCCATCATTACTTGCAGCAGTTTCAGAGTAGCGGAGTCAGCCCATTGCAAATCGTCCAGAAAAATGACTAAGGGATGCTCCACAGATCCAAAGATCCGGATGAATTTTTGAAAGACTAAATTAAAACGGTTTTGCGCTTCCGTAGCCCCTAATTCTTGGACAGGTGGCTGTTTGCCAACGATGAGTTCTACGTCGGGAATGACATCTATAATTATTTGACCGTTATCACCAAAAGCCGCTAAAAGTTTTTCTTTCCAGCTATTGAGTTGGATTTCGCTTTCAGTTAACAGTTGCTTGACTAAGGACTGAAAGGCTTTGACAATAGCTGAGTAAGGAATATTGCGTTGAAATTGATCGAACTTTCCGGCAATAAAATAACCCCTTGCCTTAGTTATCGGCTTATAAACTTCTTGCACTAAGGCGGATTTACCAATTCCAGAATAACCCGACACTAACATAATTTCTTTCGTGCCATTGCTAACGCGATTAAACGCGGCTAGCAATGTTTCTAGTTCTCGTTCTCTCCCATATAGTTTTTGGGGAATTTGAAATTTATCCGTAATATCTTTTTGAGCGAGCTCGAAATCAGCAATCGTTCCTTTAGCCTGTATTTGTTCTCGGCATTCTTCTAAATCGGCGATGATTCCCCAAGCACTTTGGTATCTTTTTTCCGCCGTTTTTTCTAACAGCTTCATTACTATATCTGAAACGGTTTTAGGAATTCCTATTCCTGGATTGATTTCACGGGGCGGTACTGCTTGTTTAGCAATATGACAGTGCACTAATTCCATTGCATCGTCGTAATCCCAGGGCAGTTGCCCCGTTAGCAGTTCGTAAAAAGTGACTCCTAATGAGTAAAAATCAGTGCGGTAGTCGATCGCTCGGTTCATTCTGCCTGTTTGTTCCGGCGATATATAGCTCAGAGTGCCTTCTAAAACATTAGGATTTTTTAGGGTAGGATTCTCACGAGTTAAAACAGTAGAGATGCCAAAATCTATGATTTGGACTAGCCCGTTTGTCGAGTTAATAATAATATTGCTGGGGTTGATATCTTTATGAATAATGTTATGTTGATGAATTTGACCTAAAGCTCGGGTTATTTTAATAGCTGTTGACAAAAACTCTTCTAAGGTAAGTTTTTGATAAGCCAACCACAGCTTTAATGATTCTCCACCACGATCCTCGAAAACGATCGCCAAACTGTTCTGGTATTTTTCTAAGCTGTAGGTTTTAGGTACACTTTCTAGGTTAAGATTGCGTGTAATTTCGTATTCCTGCTTGTATCTGACTAACGAAGCTGGCATCGGATAATCTTGCTTGAGAAATTTGAGAATGACTGGTTGGTTGTCTTGCTTTCTCACTCCTCGGTAAACTAAAGAATTGTTACTTTCATGAATTTGGTTCGTAATTTCGTAGCCGGCTAAGTTAATCATTTTTACAGCCTATTTTAAGAAGAAATACACATTTTTTTAGCAATTCTCAATTTGTAAGTAGATTTACCCTCTAATATAAAGACTAGCTTGCACTTTAAGCAAAATTTAAATTTCAACTAAAAAAATATCAATTTTTACATTTCTTAAAAAAAGTATAAATAAATATTTAGGTGAGGAGGGCGATCGCAGCATCCTCCAAAAGCATGCAGAACAGAGTGAAGGGCTCTCGCCCTTGGTTTTCAGAGGAGATTTATACGGCTTGTTATAGTTACTATATCTATAGCCAGATATGGGGGGACTGGCGGGGGGTAAATTTGACTTTTGCAAGAACTCTAAAGAAGTTTATAGAGCACCTGCGATCGTGTAAAATCTGAAAAAATAATTTTAATGGAGTTTTGTTGCAAATGAAATTTTTGGCGATAGAAACACTAATTGTTAGTTCTATCCTTCTGTCAATCTCATCATTGTCCTCTGCTCAAAGTAATCAACAGGGATCTACAATTCTCCCCACAGGAGCTTACTACGCTCAAGGAACAATGTTCAATAACTCCCGTAGAGAGATTGCACATCAAAACAATAGAATCTGCATCAAGATCGTCGATGGCCCTGCAAATCCCTACAAAGGAGTCGAATCTATCACAATTAGCAGCGTGTCTGTTGAAAATGGGAAATACTATATTGATGCAACTGGCACAGAGCTAGTATTAAAAAACAATGGAAAAGCATTCTCTGGCGACATTCGCGGTACATGGGAGTATAGAGGTATCTCGCCCGATCCAAGGAGTCAACCCATACAAGCTAAAAAAATGGCAGAATGTGTAGCTGCTCAAGGACGATATGTGCAGAAGATGGAAGGAATATCCATTTCAGGAATCGATTTTCCCAAGCATTAACCACGATCGAGATGGGTGGGGGCGAAACCAAAAGGTGCTCTGTGAGATGCAGTAATCGGTAATCGAAGTAAGGTGCGGAGTACGCACCCTACTTCATTAGGTTATGCGTCCAAGACTGTATCCTCAATCGCAAAGCAAACTCGGAGAAGTCAGCACAAAGACATCCCTGGTTCCCACCCCTTCAGATTCCGGTTTAATCGGCGTAGTAAAGTGGAAAAACTCGTGGTCGTTAACTAACAGCAATTCCCCTGGCTGCAGAACTTTATTAAAAACAGGCTTCTCTTTTTTAGCCAAGTACAAATGCGTTTCCCCGCCTACAATATTAGTTCTGTCAACTGAGAAAATCCCGATAAAGTCAGTACCGTCTTGGTGAATGCCTTCCGGTGCGGGGTTGCCGAAATTGTGCGGCGAACAAGTCGTCCTGATTTGATGGATGCCGATTTCAGCTTCCGGGTGAATTTTGCAGGAATCGAAAAAAGCAAAAATCATCTGTTTGAAATTATCGAGCGCAATTAGCCGATCGTCCAATTCGGCAAATTCCCGCCTGATATCACCCACTAGCGGATTGTATGTTTTGCTTTGATACAAATAGCCGTGAGGTAACTTAACTAACTCATTTCCGTTGACTGCAAACCGCGATAATCTTCTCGAACGATACTTACCTTTCACATACGGATCGACAGGCATATCGTCAAAAAATTCCTTAAAACCTTCTAGCTTAATCGAGTTTACTTTTTTGAAAGTAAACATGAAGGCATAATCCAAATGAATGGATTCTAATACTGTTTTCATAGATTTTACTCCCTGAAGCCTTGCTCCCCTCCCTAATTTTGCCTGGAGGAGGTGTATGCTTCTACTCTAGCGCAGGATTTTTGTATGTGTCGTAAAAAACACTACTAAAATTGCAAAGATATCGTAAAGACGACAAGATGAATTGGGGAGCTGGTTTTTCTTTTAATCCAAAATCCCCAATCCAAAATCTAAAATCGATTCACTGCTTTCACCAGCGACTGACAGGCCCGCAGGAAAACGGCAACATCGACCCCAAGTGCGACGTACTGAACGCCAGCATCAATCCACTGCTGGGCGATTTCGGGGTTTTCGGCAAAAGTACCGGCGGCTTTGCCTGCTTTGCGGATGGTTTGGACTGCCTCCTGCATCATGTCGATGACTCGGGGATCGCGGACTTGGCCGGGAATGCCGATCGACTGTGACAGATCGTAAGGCCCTAGAAAAATCACGTCCAACTCTGGGACAGTCACTATTTCTGCCAGGTTGTCGATGCCAGCTTTGCCTTCGACATGAATCACAACCAAGGATTCTTCGTTGAGTTTGTCGGTGATATTTGTACCTGCGGCGGTGTAAAGTCCCGCCCGCGTAGCGAAGGAAAGGCCTCGCGTGCCCAGAGGACTGTATTTAGCGCTTTTGACAGCGGTTTCGGCATCGATTTTGCTTTCTATTTGAGGTACTTGAACGCCTGCACTGCCGATATCGAGAGCTCGTTGAATTTGCGGCCCGTCGTTTTTGCGGACGCGAATAATCGGTGCAATTCCAGTGCAGTCGGCGGCGCGACACAAATCTTCAGCAGCAAGCGGGTTCAGGGGGCCGTGTTCCATATCGATAACGGCGAAATCGAATCCAGCGTGACCGCATATTTCCATGAATGCGGGATAAGCGCAGTTCATAAATAAACCGAGGACGGTTTCGCCTTGTTTAATTTTTTGTTTTAGTTGGTTTTGACGCATAAATTTGGAGTTTTTTTACCGTCGCTGACGATCGATGAACCTAAATTATTTTTAATAATACAGCTAAAATATGGCTGTGACAAATTACTTTAGGTTAAGAGAATAGACAAAAATTTTGTAGCTGCTTTTGCTTCTATTTTAAATGGAATTAAGCATAAAAGCCAACCAAAAATAAACATTCCTAAAATTGGTAAAAATATTGCTCCCACAGAGGGTTCGACTAACCAAGCAAATAAAGAAAACATTCCAATACTGCCAGTTGTCCACAGCCAAAGAATCAGAAGTCCTATGACTATTTTATGTAAAGTCATCCTAATTTTGATGGAACAACCGAACTGTTGAGTGTGTATATCTCCTTCTATAATTGGGAACAATAAATTTCGACCGATGATGATGCGATTAATTTTGAATGTTTTGCCAGAAATTGTTCCTTCATAAGGTTTGGGAAGTGGCGGACCAAAGGGTATAATTATTCTAAAAACTTTGGGAGGAGTAACAACTTCATCCAACCTGCGTAAAACTTCCGAAAAAGTTAAACTGGTGGTAATTGTTAAACTCTCAAAAGGAATCAATGATCTAAAAAATTTGACGATTTTGAGCATAAGGTAGAGCCGACTGTTCAATAGTTGTTGCTGGTATTAATGCCTCTTATCTAAAAAAGTTTTCCCTGACAACACCGCGAAATACCAGTATACTGCAAAATAAACATTTAGATGGCATGAGTGTTTTTCGTGCTATGTCAAAATTAATTCCACAATCTCTGATGAAACTTAGACACTATCTATTTTTGCTCAAAAGTCGATCGATCCTTAGCCTCACCCTCGGCATCATTTCCGCGATTGGGAGCATTTCGCCAGTATTTGCCGCACCTCCGCGCAATCCAGACAATGCAGAAACTTGCGACATTCTAGTAGCAGGCGGCGGGCTCGCAGGCGCTGCTACCGCTTACGAAGGTTTACTGGCGGGGCGCACAGTTTGCCTTACTGAAATTACTGACTGGGTAGGCGGTCAAATTTCCTCCCAGGGAACTTCCGCACTCGATGAAAGAGAGACTCAGCGATCGCTCTTATTTTACCCCCGTGGCTACCTCGAATTGCGGGGGCGGATCGAGGAACATTACGGCCGGCTAAATCCCGGAGGCTGTTGGGTTAGCTATTCGTGTTTCATGCCCTACGACGGTCACAAAATTCTATTTAACATCTTGCAGGATGCAGCTAGAAAAGGCAAAGGCACGCTGAAATGGTTTCCCAATACGGTTATTAAAGAACTAGCAATTACTCCTGCTGTGCCGGGGAATGCGGTTGGGGGCCAACAAATTAAAAGTGCGATCGCCATTCAACACAAACCCGCCACCAACACGCCATCACTCAACACCGAAACTCTTTCTCAAACTATCGAAGAAGCCTATCGCTACGAAAATTCTCCGAGATTTAACAAAACTATTATTCGGTTTATTCCTAAACCACCTAACCAGTCAAATTCTCAACCTAAAGGTGCTGATTGGTACGTTGTAGATGCCACTGAAACAGGCGAATTGATCGGACTTGCCGATGTTCCCTACCGCCTCGGAATTGACCCGCGTTCCCCTCTCGAACCTTCTTCCCCCAGCGCAACCGGCGATCCTTACTGCACTCAAGGTTTTACCTACACCTTTGCGATGCAGGCAACGAAGGAACCGCAGCAGCATCAAGTGCCGTCTTTTTATCAACAATACGCTCCTTACTACAGCTACGAATTGCAGAGATTGGCGAGCTTTCACTTAGTTTTCACCTACCGCCAAATCAGGAGCATGAGACCGGATCAAAAGCGACCTTCAGACCCGAAGCAATTTCCGATTTATCCGGGGGATATTTCGATGCAAAACTGGACTTGGGGCAATGACTATCGTCCCGGTTCTGCCCAGGATAATTTAATTTATTCTCGCGAGCAGTTGGAAGAAGCAGGTCAACTGCAACCGGGGGGATGGATGGGCGGTTTGCGAACGGAAACTTTGCGAAAGGGAGAGGAAAATGCCAAAGGATTTTTCTACTGGCTGGTAACAGGAACTACTGACTCGCAGCTAGGAGAAGGAGTCAAAAAGCCTAATCCAAACAATCGTTTTTTGAGCGGGTTGGATTCGCCGATGGGGACAGTACACGGACTTTCTAAATATCCTTATATGCGGGAGGGCCGGCGCATTATTGGGCGGCCGAGTTTCAATCAGCCTCAAGGTTTTACGGTGTGGGAAGTTGATATGTCTCGCACTGACTTTACGGCTGATTTTTACCGCCAAAATTTGTCTGAGGAAGAGTATCGCAATTTGTGGTTGGCTGTGGGTGGTTTGAATGCGCCTGCTTTGGCTGTGGGAAGTCAATCTGTTGAGGATACAAAATCGCGATCGCGCGCTACGATTTATCCTGATTCTGTGGGTATCGGTCATTATGCGATCGACTTTCACCCCTGCATGACCAACAGTCCGCCGGAAGCACCGGGAAATACCGAACGGGAAGGTACTCGCAAAGCTCAAGGGCAAGCTTATCCCTTCCAAATTCCGCTGCGGGCAATGATTCCCCAGAAAATTGACAATATGTTAGTGGCAGGTAAAAGTATTGCTGTTAGCCACACAGCGGCCGCTGCTTATCGAGTGCATTCTTTTGAATGGTCTGCAGGTGCCGCGGCGGGAGTTACGGCTGCTTTTTCCTTGGAAAAGGGGATTCTACCTTATGAATTAGTGGACGAATTGCCGTCCCGCGAGCCAAACTTAGAAGTGTTGCAGTTGCGATTGCAACAAAATGCCAATCCGATCGCCTTTCCGGGTACTTCTATTTTCAATAGTTCGTGGCAAAATTGGAAATAATCGCAGTTGGTAATCTGTAGCGCTGGCATCCTGCCCGCCCTACAATAAAATTCACTCTTTGTAGAACAGGGTGGAACAGGCTTTCGGGCTTGTTCCTGACACCCGACAATTAACTGGTTACCAAGAAGAGCCTGCGAACCAGTATAAAATAACCAATAACAAAATAGCTGTTTATCAGCTATTTGTCATCCATCTTTCGACAGAAGCAATCAGACACTGCTTTAGTCGGATAATATCAATAATCTCAAAAATATTCCCCGCTTCCCCTTCAAACTCGTCAAAGGTAACGGTCATGTCAACTGCACAGATAACAAGCCCCAATTCCAATAATGCTTATGCCAAACAGTTACTCAGAACCTTAGTAGCAGTCAAAAAAGGGGACTTTTCAGTTCGGATGCCCATAGACCAGACGGGTCTAGCGGGGAAAATTGCTGACGAACTTAACGACATTATCGATCTCAATGAGAGAATGGCGGCCGAACTCGAGCGGATCGGCACAGTTGTCGGTAAAGAAGGCAAAATCGCCCAGCGGGCCACCATCGGCAGCGCCGAGGGGTCATGGGCAGCTAGCGTAAACTCTGTCAATACCCTAATTACAGATTTAGTGCAACCAACCTCTGAAACCGCCAGAGTAATTCGGGCCGTAGCAAAAGGAGATTTATCGCAAACTATCGCCTTAGAAATAGAAGACAGACCCCTCAAAGGAGAATTCCTCCAAACAGCGCAAATTGTTAACACAATGGTTGACCAGTTGAGTTCCTTTGCGTCGGAAGTAACGCGGGTGGCTAGGGAAGTAGGAACCGAAGGGAAATTAGGCGTGCAAGCTGAAGTTAAAGGAGTTGCCGGAACCTGGAAAGATTTAACGGATTCAGTTAACTCGATGGCAGGGAATTTAACAGCACAAGTGCGTAACATTGCCGAAGTGACAACGGCGGTGGCAAATGGCGATTTATCCAAAAAAATTACAGTAGATGTAAAAGGTGAAATTCTCGAACTGAAAAACACGATTAACATCATGGTGGATCAGTTGAGTTCCTTCGCATCTGAAGTAACGCGGGTGGCGAGAGAAGTAGGAACCGAAGGCAAATTAGGGGTGCAAGCTGAAGTGCGGGGAGTTGCAGGAACCTGGAAAGATTTAACGGATTCAGTTAATTCAATGGCTGGCAATCTTACCGCACAAGTACGGAACATTGCCGACGTGACGACGGCTGTGGCAAATGGTGACTTATCTAAAAAAATTACAGTAGATGTTAAAGGTGAAATTCTGGAGTTAAAAAACACGATTAACATCATGGTTGATCAGTTAAATTCCTTCGCTTCTGAAGTAACGCGGGTGGCAAGAGAAGTGGGTTCCGAAGGCAAACTCGGCGGTCAAGCAGAAGTTAAAGGAGTTGCCGGAACTTGGAAGGATTTAACGGATAGCGTTAACTTCATGGCAGGCAGTTTGACAGCACAAGTGCGGAACATCGCTGAAGTGACAACCGCTGTGGCCAAGGGCGATTTATCTAAGAAAATTACCGTAGATGTTAAAGGGGAAATTCTCGAACTCAAAAATACCGTCAACACGATGGTAGACCAGTTAAATTCCTTCGCATCTGAAGTAACCAGGGTTGCTAGGGAAGTGGGAACGGAAGGGAAATTAGGCGTGCAAGCTGAAGTGCAGGAAGTAGCAGGAACCTGGAAAGATTTAACGGATTCAGTTAACTCAATGGCCGGGAATTTAACAGCACAAGTCCGCAACATTGCTGAGGTGACGACTGCTGTTGCTAACGGTGATTTATCTAAAAAAATTACGGTACAGGTTAAAGGCGAAATTTTAGAACTGAAAAACACCATTAACGTGATGGTGGATCAGCTTAATTCCTTTGCATCTGAAGTAACCAGGGTTGCTAGGGAAGTGGGTTCCGAAGGTAAACTCGGCGGTCAAGCGGATGTCCGAGGCGTAGCAGGAACTTGGAAGGATTTAACGGATTCAGTTAATTTTATGGCGGGTAGTTTGACAGAGCAAGTACGGAATATTGCGGCTGTTACTACTGCGGTGGCAAATGGCGACTTGTCGAAGAAAATTACTGTAGATGTTAAGGGTGAAATTCTGGAGTTAAAAAACACCGTCAACACGATGGTGGATCAGTTAAATTCCTTCGCTTCGGAAGTAACTAGGGTTGCGAGGGAAGTGGGAACGGAAGGGAAATTAGGCGTGCAAGCTGAAGTTAAAGGAGTTGCGGGAACTTGGAAAGATTTAACGGATTCAGTTAACTCGATGGCGGGGAATTTAACAGCACAAGTGCGTAACATTGCCGAAGTGACAACGGCGGTGGCAAATGGCGATTTATCCAAAAAAATTACAGTAGATGTTAAAGGCGAAATTCTCGAACTGAAAAACACGATTAACATCATGGTGGATCAGTTGAGTTCCTTCGCATCTGAAGTAACCAGAGTTGCTAGGGAAGTAGGAACGGAAGGTAAATTAGGTGTGCAAGCTTACGTGCGGGGTGTAGGGGGAACGTGGAAAGATTTAACCGATAATGTTAACTTGATGGCGGGGAATTTGACGGCGCAAGTGCGGAATATTGCGGAAGTGACGAAAGCTGTGGCAAATGGCGATTTGTCTAAGAAAATCACCGTCGATGTTAAAGGCGAAATTCTGGAGTTGAAAGACACTATTAACGTGATGGTGGATCAGCTTAATTCCTTCGCTTCTGAGGTAACGCGGGTGGCGCGGGAGGTGGGAACTGAGGGTAAATTGGGCGGTCAAGCTGAGGTGAAAGGAGTTGCGGGAACTTGGAAAGATTTAACGGACAATGTAAACTCGATGGCGGGGAATTTGACAGCGCAAGTGCGGGGTATTGCTAAGGTTGTGACGGCGGTGGCGAATGGCGATTTGAAGCGCAAATTAATGCTGGAAGCTAAGGGAGAAATTGCGACTCTGGCAGATACGATTAATGAGATGATTGATACGCTCGCGACGTTTGCCGATCAAGTTACTACTGTGGCGCGGGAGGTGGGAATTGAAGGGAAATTGGGCGGCCAGGCGAAGGTTCCGGGCGCGGCGGGAACCTGGCGAGATTTGACGGATAATGTGAATGAATTGGCGGCAAATTTGACTACTCAGTTGCGGGCGATCGCCGAAGTGGCAATTGCTGTTACCCGAGGCGATTTAACGAGGTCAATTTCCGTCGCCACGGAAGGAGAAGTTGCGATCGTTAAGGACAACATTAACCAGATGATCGCCAATCTCCGGGAGACTACACAGAAAAATACTGAGCAAGATTGGCTGAAAACAAACCTTGCTAAGTTTACTCGAATGCTACAAGGTCAGCGGGATTTAGAAACTGTTTCTAAACTAATTCTCTCAGAATTGACGCCGCTGGTTTCTGCTCAGCATGGCGTCTTCTTTATGATGGAATCTGTCGAACACGATCCGTTTCTCAAACTGTTAAGTACCTACGCATACCGCGAACGCAAACAGTTAGGAAATAGATTCCATTTAGGCGAAGGTTTGGTAGGACAGTGCGCCCTGGAAAAAGAACGGATACTGTTGACCGAAGTGCCGGAAAACTACGTTAAAATTGGATCGGGACTGGGAGAATCTACGCCGCTGAATGTGGTGGTTTTACCCGTATTATTTGAGGGACAAGTGACGGCAGTAATCGAGTTAGCTTCGTTCCGCCGATTCAGCGAAATACACTTGACATTCCTCGACCAACTTACAGAAAGTATCGCCATTGTCTTAAATACAATTGCGGCGAGTATGCGGACTGAAGAGTTGCTGAAACAGTCACAGTCTTTGGCCGAAGAGTTACAAACTCAGCAAAAAGAACTAACGGAAACTAACAAGCGTCTTGAACAACAAGCGCAGTCACTCCGCGCATCTGAGGAACTGTTAAAGAGTCAGCAGGAAGAGTTGCAACAAACGAATGAAGAACTAGAAGAACAAGCTGAATTGCTAGCGCTGCAAAATAAGGAAGTGGAGCGGAAAAACCGAGATATCGAACAGGCGAGGGGGTTGTTGGAAGAAAGAGCAGAACAGTTGGCTCTAACTTCTAAGTATAAGTCGGAGTTTCTGGCAAATATGTCTCACGAGTTGCGAACTCCGCTAAATTCGCTGTTGATTCTGGCTCGATTGCTTTCTGACAATACTGAAGGCAATTTGACTCTGAAGCAAGTTGAATACACGCGCACAATTTACTCCGCGGGAAATGATTTGCTGGGGCTGATTAATGACATCTTGGATCTCGCTAAGATTGAATCGGGCACGATGTCGGTGGAAATTGAGCAAGTGTTGTTTACGGACTTGCGAGATCATTTGGATCGGACTTTCCGCCAAATCGCCCAGGATAAGAAGTTGAGTTTTAAAATAGAGCTTGAGGCTGGGTTGCCAAAAGGTCTCTATACTGATGCTAAACGGCTGCAACAAGTTTTGAAGAATCTCCTCTCTAATGCGTTTAAGTTTACAGAGCGAGGGGAGGTGAAATTGCGTGCCGAAGTAGTGCGGGAAGGGTGGAGTTTAGAGATAGAAAGTTTAAGGAGTTCCCCTACTGTTTTGGCTTTCTCAGTTAGCGATACCGGGATAGGGATTTCTGCTGAAAAACACAGGGTTATTTTTGAGGCTTTTCAACAAGCAGATGGTAGCACTAGCCGCAAATACGGGGGCACGGGTTTGGGTTTGTCAATTAGTAGAGAAATCGCTAATTTGTTAGGTGGAGAAATTAAATTGACAAGTCATCCTGGTGAGGGTAGTAAGTTCACGCTTTATCTGCCACAAACTTACCAAGAATCGCGCATAATGAATGATACGGGTTCGGGAACGGGCAAGCAAACGCCTCAATTACCCCCTGCTAATTCTCCCGCACTTCCTTTGCCGAATTTCCACTTGCCGATCGCACCTTACCCCTCACCTTTAATCTTTGATGATCGAGAAAATATTGAGAGTGACGATCGCGTGCTGTTGATTATTGAAGATGATGTAAACTTTGCTCGGATTCTGCTGGATATGGCGCAGGAACAGGGTTTTAAAGGTTTGGTGGCTTTGCGGAGCGATATCGGTTTGGCGATGGCTCGAGAGTTCAAGCCAACTGCGATTATGCTGGATCTAAATTTGCCTGTGATGGATGGCTGGACAGTGCTCGATCGCTTGAAGCACGACCCAAGTACGCGCCACATTCCGGTTCACATTGTATCAGTTGAAGAAGGGCGGCAGCGCAGTTTGCAGTTAGGGGCGATCGCTTACTTACAAAAGCCTGTCAGTCGCGAAGCATTGAGCAAAGCTTTGACTGATATTAAGGGGTTTGTGGAGCGACCAGTGAAGAATTTGCTAGTCGTGGAAGACGACGAAACACAGCGTCTAGGTATTGTGGATTTAATCGGTAATCACGATGTTTCTACCACGGCTGTGGGGAGTGGTGCAGAGGCGCTAGAAATTTTGAAATCGGGGCATTTTGACTGCGTTGTACTCGATTTGGGACTACCAGATATGACTGGTTTTGAACTGATAGAGCAGATCAAGCAAGAGGCTACTTTGAAAAGTCTGCCACTTATTATTTATACGGGCAAAGAGTTGACAAGATCCGAAGAAACTCAACTCAAGCGCATGGCGGAAACAATCATTGTTAAAGATGTGCGGTCGCCTGAGCGCCTGTTAGATGAAACAGCTTTGTTTTTGCACCGAGTGCAAGCAAATTTGCCCGAACCAAAGCGCCAAATGCTAGAGCAATTGTATCAAACAGATTCGACGCTGGCGGGCAAAACAGTCTTGATTGTTGACGACGATATGCGGAATATTTTCGCCCTCACAAGTATGCTGGAGCGCCATAAAATGGAAGTTGTGTATGCTGAGAATGGCAGAGAGGGCATTGCTAAATTGCAAAATACGCCTGAGATAAATATTGTGTTGATGGACGTGATGATGCCAGAGATGGACGGTTACGAAACCATGCAAGCAATTCGTAATATGCCTCAATTTGCTTCGTTGCCAATGATTGCTCTGACTGCGAAAGCGATGAAGGGCGATCGGGAAAAATGTATCGAAGCTGGTGCGTCTGACTACATTACCAAACCTGTTGATACGGAACAGTTGCTCTCGCTGCTGCGTGTCTGGCTTTATCGATAATGAAGTCAGTTGTTCACTTGGAAGTTGACTGTTGGCAGTTGTTAGTTGTCATTAGTCAGCAGTCAACAGTCAGCAGTTAACAGTCAAAAATGCCCAATAACCAATTAGTCATTAAAAATGCCCGAAAGCCATGAACTTGAAACAATCGAAATTCAACTCCTACTAGAGGGAATGTTTCGCTATTACGGATTTGATTTTCGCAATTATGCTTTTGCCTCTCTCAAGCGCCGTATTTGGAACACTATTCGCTCGGAACGGCTCACCACTGTCTCTGCACTTCAGGAAAAGGTACTTCACAATCCTGCTTACTTAGATCGTTTACTCCTAGACATTTCTGTCAATGTAACGGCGATGTTTCGCGATCCCAGTTTTTACATTAGTTTCAGAAATAAAGTGGTGCCGCTGTTGCGTACTTATCCTTTTATTCGGATTTGGCACGCTGGATGCTCAACGGGAGAAGAAGTCTATTCTATGGCAATCTTGCTGCAAGAAGAAGGACTGTATGACCGTTGTCGTATTTACGCTACGGACATGAATGAATTAGTTTTGAAAACAGCCAAAACAGGGATATTCCCGCTGAAACAAATGCAAGAATATACGCAACTATACCACCAAGCGGGGGGCAAGAAAGCGTTTTCTGAGTATTACACTGCTGCCTATGAAAATGCGATTTTTCGCTCTTCACTTAAAGATAATATTGTCTTTGCTCACCACAACCTAGCAACGGATAATTCTTTTAATGAATTTAATGTTATTTTATGCCGTAATGTGATGATTTATTTCAATTCACACCTCCAAGAGCGGGTACACAAGCTTTTTTATGAGAGCCTGGGAATGTTTGGAGTTTTAGGACTAGGACATCAGGAGTCTCTGACTTTTACACCTTATGAAAAATACTATGAACCCATTGAAAGTAGTGATAAACTCTACCGGAGGATTAAATAAAAAAAATTTTGAAATAGTGGTTGTGGGCACGTCTTTGGGAGGGCTAGAGGCTCTGACTCTTCTGCTGGCAGATTTGCCACAAAGCTTTCCTTTGCCTGTAGTTATTGTCCAACACCGCCATAAGAGTTCTCAGAATAGGCTTACTTATTTTTTACAAAAGCAAAGCTCTCTCCAAGTCACAGAGGCCCAAGACAAAGAGGAGATCGTACCTGGACGGGTTTACTTGGCTCCTGCTGACTATCACTTGCTAATAGAATCGCCCTCTGACGAGGAGTTTATCCTGTATGAAAACGAATTTACAGAATGGGGGAGCGTGGCAGTGGAGTCAATCCATAATTCAAACTCCCCAATCCGCAATCGCGGAACTCCTAAATTTGCACTATCAACTGAGGCTCCTGTCTGCTACGCGCGGCCCTCAATCGATGTGCTGTTTGAGTCGGCTGCGGATGCCTTTGGGGAGAAAGTTATCGGCATAATTTTAACGGGAGCTAATTCGGATGGCAGTAAAGGGCTGGCAAAAATTAAAGCTGAGGGAGGATTGACATTCGTGGAGGAACCGGCTTCAGCTCTATGCCCGACCATGCCAGCGTCGGCGATCGCAAATGTTAAAGTAGACTGGATTTTACCCCTCTCTAAAATCGCTCCCTGTTTAGTCAATTTGCTAAGAATGAAAGATTAAAAAAATTATGAATCTGCAGTCCCCCCATCGAGTAAATGTCCTTTTAGTTGACGATCGCCCAGAAAATTTGGTAGCTCTAGAAGCTATCCTCAACAGTCCCTCTTATCATCTAGTACAAGCTAGTTCGGGCGCGGAGGCTCTGAGATGTCTGCTTAATGAAGATTTTGCAGTAATTTTGCTTGATGTGCAGATGCCGGGAATGGATGGATTTGAGACAGCAACCTTGATTCGCTCTAGAGATCGATCGCGAGCGACTCCGATTATTTTTATCACAGCATTCAGCAGTAATGACACCCACGTGTTTAAAGGTTATTCTCTGGGTGCGGTGGATTACCTGTTCAAACCCTTAGAACCGGAAATATTGACCTCGAAGGTGCAGGTATTTGTGGAATTGTTCCAAAAAACAGTCGAGGTGAGACAGCAAGCAACACAGTTAGCTGCTGTTAATAGTGAACTAAGTAAAAGTGAAGAGCGGTTTCGCACTTTGTGTGCTTGTTCACCCCTGGGAATTTACTTAGCTGACGTTGAAGGCCGGTGTACTTACATCAACCCGCGTTGTCAAGCGATTTGCGGGTTAACATTGGAGGAAAGTTTGGCAGAGGTTTGGCAGCGGGAAGTTCATCCAGAAGATCGCGATCGCGTAGTAGCAGATTGGTTAGCTTGGATTAAACAAAGCCAGGAATATTCTAACGAGTTTCGATTAGCTGGTAGCGAAACTGTGCGTTGGATTCACGTGCAGTCGTCGCCAATGTTTTCGGATTTGGGAAAATTGATCGGTCACGTGGGTACGGTTAGAGATGTCACAGACCGCAAGCAAGCAGAGGAAGAACGCGGCAGACTAATCCGCGAACAAGTGGCGCGACAAGAAGCTGAGAGAGCTAATCAGATGAAGGATGAATTTCTAGCTATTCTCTCTCACGAGCTCCGTACTCCTTTAAATGCAATTCTCGGCTGGTCTAGGCTGCTTCGTACCAAAACATTTGACCAAGATACTATAGAGAAAGCCCTAGAAACAATTGAGCGTAATGCTAAATCTCAATCTCAACTCATTGAAGATATTTTAGATGTTTCGCGGATTCTGCGCGGGAAACTAAATTTAAATAAGCATCCGATTCGGTTAGAATCTGCGATCAACTTGGCAATAGATTCCTTGCAGCCCCTAGCTGAGGAAAAATCAATAGTCCTAGAATTAACGTGCAGTCCAAATGTAGGTGAAGTTATCGGCGATTTCGATCGCTTGCAGCAAATTGTGTGGAATTTGCTTTCAAATGCGATTAAGTTTAGTCCCCAACAGGGTAAAGTAGAGGTGCGGTTAGAGTCAGTTGGCGATGAGGCTCAAATTGAGATAATTGATAGCGGCATTGGTATCGCTCCTGATTTTTTGCCTTATGTTTTCGATCGCTTCCGCCAAGCTGATAGCAGCACAACTAGGTCTTACGGAGGTTTGGGCCTGGGATTGGCGATCGTCCGTCACTTGGTGGAACTGCACGGCGGTAAGGTGTATGCAGAGAATAATCCGGGCGCGGGTGCGAAATTTACGGTGGCTTTACCTGTGGCACAAAGGAAGACCCAAGGTGCAGGGGATGCTTGGTCGCCGCTCAATGACGCGACAGAGATTCTCCCCACTCTGACTAATTTGCAATTGCTGGTGGTGGATGATGACGATGACACGCGGGAGTTTTTGATTGCTTTACTCGAGGACGAAGGAGCTATCGTGCGATCGGCGGCATCGGTGGCCGGGGCTGTAGCTGCACTGGAGAGTTATTGGCCGGATCTGCTGCTGAGCGACATTGGAATGCCGCAAGCAGACGGCTATGAGTTGATCGCGCGCGTGAGAGAAATGGAAGTGCTCAGGGGTGGAAAGATGCCTGCGATCGCCCTGACGGCCTACGCCAGAGAGGAAGAGCGCAAGCAAGCGCTGGAAGCGGGTTTCCAGGTGCACTTATCTAAACCAGTTGACATAACTAAGTTAATTGCCGCAATTGCTAACCTGACAGGAATGCTCGGAAATCCTGAACCGACAGACTCGGCGGTTAAAACCGCTTTGTTGACCCCCCAATCCCGTGCCGATTAGTGAGAAAAATATTAAGCTAGCTTAAAGGACAAGCGATCGACAGTTCGGAACAAGACATTCGTTTTTCCACAAAAAACTGGATATTTGCCGTTTTTTGCTTCAACCTGCCGTCAAAGTACAAAATTACCCGCCAATCAATACATGAATATTTTTAGCAGTCTGCTTTCTGGTCCAACTCAAGCACCACAAGTCAAAAAACAGCGTCGAGGCATTGAAATTAAGTCGGAACGCGAAATCGAAATTATGCGACAGGCAGGGAAAATCGTTGCAACGGTACTCAAAGAAATTTCCCTAATGGTAAAACCGGGAATGACTACTGCTGATTTGGATGCTTATGCCGAAAGACGCATCCGTGAAATGGGTGCAACTCCCAGCTTTAAAGGCTATCACGGTTTCACGGGATCGATTTGCTCTAGCATTAATAACGAAGTTGTTCACGGCATACCTAGTCCCAAAAAAGTAATTCGGGCAGGAGATGTTCTTAAGGTAGATACTGGGGCATATTATCAAGGTTTTCACGGCGATTCTTGCATTACGATCGCAGTTGTGGAAGTGACTCCCGAATCGGCAAAATTAATCCGAGTTGCAGAAGAAGCTCTCTACAAAGGCATCGAACAAGTGAAGGCTGGAGCTTATTTGCTCGATCTGGCTGGCGCGATCGAAGATTATGTCAAAAGCAACGGTTTTAGCGTCGTTGAGGAGTTTACCGGCCACGGTGTCGGGCGAAATTTGCACGAGGAACCGTCGGTTTTCAATTTCCGCACGCGGGAAATGCCGAACGTGAAATTACGAGCCGGCATGACATTGGCGATCGAACCAATTCTGAATGCCGGTTCTAAGTACACTCGGACGCTTTCTGACAAGTGGACTGCTGTAACGGTTGACAATGCTATGTCTGCTCAGTTTGAGCATACTGTGTTGGTGACGGAAACTGGTTATGAAATTTTGACAGATCGTTCAAAAGTTTAAGTGGAAGGGTTCAACAATAATTTTGAGTTTTGAGTTTCGAGTTTTGAATTAAAGATTTAAACACTTTTTAATCCTTAGATCAAAACCTAACTCAAAGCTCTTGAGTTGGACAACAAGTTTTTAACTTCCTTCGAGGGATGGAGTGACAATAAGACTTAAATGCGGCTAAATTAAAAAATAGTGGTAAAGCGTAAAGGTAACAACTATGTCAGCACGATTATTATTGGTAGATGATGAACCGGGCTTGCGGGAAGCAGTACAAGCTTATTTGGAAGATAGCGATTTTGCGGTTGAGGTTGCCAGTAATGCTCGCGACGGCTGGGAACTTTTGCAGCAGTACAATCCCGATTTGGTGATTTCAGATATTATGATGCCCCAGGTGGACGGTTATCAATTTCTCAAGCAAGTGCGGGAAGATCCTCGCTATAAGGCTTTGCCTGTGGTGTTTTTGACGGCTAAGGGGATGACGAGCGATCGTATTCAAGGCTATCAAGCAGGCTGCGATGCTTATCTTTCTAAGCCCTTCGATCCCGACGAATTAGTAGCAATAGTAACCAATTTGCTGGCCCGCCGCGCGGCTGCTAAGGAGACGAGCGAAAATGCTGAAAGTCCAGATATTGCTGCTTTGACAAGCCAAATGGCGAGAATTGAGTCTTTGCTGAGTGGGCGGAGTTCGATCGCCCAAAGTCCTTCGCCGATTAAAATTGATTTGACTCCGCGAGAACAAAGTGTCTTGGATTTGGTTGCTCAAGGTTTGATGAATAAGGAAATTGCCCGCCGCTTGGAAACTAGCGTGCGTAATGTGGAAAAGTACGTCAGCCGTTTGTTCAGCAAGACGGGTACTAACAGCCGTACTGAGTTGGTTCGCTTCGCTCTCGAACACGGCTTGACGAAATAGGACCCCTTTCGACTTGGCTGGAGGCTCTGCCTCGTCGAGTGGCGTTACCAGGAAGAGCCTGGTAACGAAAATCATCCAAAAACGTAGAAATGTTAAGATATAAGTATTGACAGATATCCGGCGACTGTGGTAGGGCACATCAGCTTGCTGGTGGCAGCGCGGGAGTGCGAAAACTGGTGTGCGATCGAACTTCTCACCCACTTTGCTTTGAGTCTGAGATGAACACTCGCAAAGGCTGGAGAATTACTTAACGGGAAAACCTGACTGTTTAAGAGTTTTCACGTAGTAAATAGAAACGCAAACAGTTGACCGGATATGCTCAGTTAAGCAAACTTGCCGCGAAAAGTCACAGATAAGGTTAGATCCTGTGGAAAAACAAGCCACTATTAATTAATGACTCTGCTCAAAAACGGATACTTGTGAACTGTCACAGAGGTAAGTAGCCCACAATTTTAGACCCTAGTTCAAGCTCTCAGATTCATCTATGGAGTAAATCTAAAATCTAAAATCTAAAATCGACTCACAGCGCTCTAAAGTAGCGGCGGATGTTGAATGTATAGCAGCACCAAAGTTTAGTTTATATCAGGAGGATACCATGAGGAAAATCACGGCGCGACAAACAATAAGTGCCATAGTAGCACTGCCGATCGTACTAATAGCCAATACAACTCAAGCTTTAGCCGCCGATCCCGGTCAGAAAATAGATCCAATTAAGAAAGTTTCGGATTTTGGCGATGAGCTAGATGTTGATATTGGGATCCCAACAACAATCAGCATTGAAGAAAGCGAGGATTGGGATGAACCTGATTTTGCAGCTACTTTAGATATGGAGATTAGTAAATTTATGACAAAAAATCTTCAAGCTGTAATTGATGAGCCACCGCCCATCGTTTATCTCAGTGCTGCAAGGGGTCAGTCAAGCAAGGAATGCCGGATTTCAGCGATATGCGAATAACTGAATCGGATTTGTGCAATTTGGGCGATGGCTCGGAGCCATGCAAACAAAGACTCTTTTGCTGGGTAGAATTTGAGCAACGATCAAGATTTAAGTAAAATCCGGTTGATTTTGCTGGGAATATGCGAATAACAGAGTATGTATTTTTTTGGGTATGCTTTAATGCGATCGGTTAACATAATAAGTATGCAGGCCGAAATAAACTTAACTAATTGATAGTTGCCAGTGATTGGAAATCACCCACAAGAGCAAAAATAAAATTAATCCTAGGGTTCTTCGCAGTGATTTGCCAACGTAAAAACGGGTAAAAGTAAACTTGGAGCAGCCGCTAAAACGGTGAGGAAGTTCTTAATTGCACTTCCCCTGTCGTCGATTAGTTCCATCCGTTACATCCGTTAAAAAATCCGTTGCCGAACTGCCATCCGTTACATCCGTTAATCAATCCGTTACCGAACTCCCTTTTTTCGACAGTTGACAGCACCTATCCTGAGAAAATCTTTCCAATATTAATTATGCTTAATTCGCACTGCCAGCAAGACACCGCAGCACAGCAAAACACAAGTTCGCTGCAAACTCTCACCCGGACTCTGAGAATGTCTCAGGGGCAATTTTCGCTGATTTTGGTGCGGTGCAATTACAGTGCGATGAGAGAGGAAATTGTACGGCAATTGCGGGAGGAGTCGGGGATCGAGATTCGAGAAATTGTCCTGCCGTCATCTGTTAAAACTCTTTACACGACGATAGAAACCAAACTTTCCTGCAGCCATCCGCCAGCTTTAATGGTGTTTGGATTGGAATCGGTAAGTGCGATCGATCGGGTGCTAACTTCTACCAACTACGTGAGGGAAGAATTTCGGAATAATTTTCCCTTCCCGGTGGTGCTGTGGGTGACAGACAAAATATTAAAAAAACTAATTCGGTTAGTAACAGATATCGAAACTTGGACGACAAGTGTTGAATTTGTGATTGGCCCCGACGACTTGGTGGAATTCCTGGGCAAAAGTGCCGATCGCCTTTTCTCCAACATTTTAGAAAGCGGCAATTGGCGTTTAAGTAATTCTGCCATTCTCGGAGCCAATTCTTTGACTGAATTAGAGTCGGCTAGCCAAGACTTGCAAACTTGCAATATCAGGTTAGAACCAGCTATTGAAGCGAGTTTGCAATTTATTCGCGGTCGGCACGAATATGCTTGTCACCGTATCCCGGCTGCTCTGGAATTGTATCAAAAAAGTCTCAACTTTTGGAAGCATCAAGTAGCATTTCTTGGGTCCAAAACAGAATTTAGCAATTTGTTATTTACCGTTCACCCTGCACCAGTGCTAGAGGGAATTATCCTATTCCACATCGGTCTTTGTTACCGCTTCCAAGCAGAACAACACCGCAGCGGCAACCGTCCTTACTGGACGGAGGCGAAAAATTATTTTCAGGAATGTATAGATATTTTAGAACGGGCGGGACGGCCGGATGCCGTTGGTATATTCATCAATCAACTTGGCGAAGTATTGCAGCATTTAGAAGATTGGGATGCACTCTGGAATTTAGCTATCAAAGCTCGGAGGTTACATGAAAATATGAAAAATTTAGCAGTTAATTTGGCTCAAGATTACGGCTTTTTGGCTAGAGTAGCCTTAGAGCAAAAAAACTGGAAAGGGGCGAAAGAATGGGGTTTAATCGCTCTAGACGTTCTCAACTCAAATTTAGAAGCTACGGGACAGGGAACCCCTGTAAAGTCGCAGCATCTAGGCTTATATCTGTTAATTTTAGCAGAGGCTCAGAGTCAGTTGGGTGAGGTGCAGGAGGCGATCGCACATTTAGAGCTTGCTCGCTTAGAAACCGAACCTTGCTACAACCCGCAACTGTATTTGCGGGTTTTAGAAATGCTGCGATCTCTATATTTTCAGCGGGGAGAATATCTCGAAGCATTTCAAATTAAGCAAGATTACCGAGCGGTGGAACACACGTATCGGTTCCGAGCTTTTATTGGAGCCGGAAAATTGCAGCCGCACAGAGAAGCGGTTAATTCCGTCGCCGAAACTGTTGCAAACGCGGCTACTATTGCTGACGAAATTACAGCTTCCGGCAGAGAGCAAGACCTCAACCGCTTGATATATAGGATGAACAATACCCCCGACAAACTGACAGTAATTTACGGTCAGTCTGGAGTTGGCAAAAGTTCAATAGTCACGGGAGGATTAGTACCAGCTCTCAAACAAAAAAAAATAGAAATGCGGACTGTTTTGCCCGTAGTGCTGCAAGTTTATAACAACTGGCCGCGGGAATTGACCAGACAGCTATCTGCTGGGAAAGCTGAAATATTCGATCCGGAAATTGCCGAAGCAGTACCAGAAATTTTTCCGGTAGATTTGACCGTAGAACCAAGCTCAGTCCAGGGAAATCTTATTTCGGGGTTTCAGGGTGGCTCGACTGGGAATAATGAGGATAAAACGGAGCAGTCACAGCCAGTAGAATTAATCATACAACAACAGGCGATCGAATACGAAAATATTCTCAACGAGCTGCAAATAAATTCCGAACATTTAGTGACAGTTCTGATATTTGACCAATTTGAAGAATTTTTTTTCGTGTGGAAAGAGCCAGCGGAAAGACAAATATTTTTTGATTTTTTGCGGGAATGCTTGAAAATAAAATATTTAAAAGTCGTCCTGTGTTTGCGGGAAGATTACCTGCACTATTTGCTAGAATTTTCCCGACCCAAAAACCAGACAGGATTCGTTAACAATGATATTTTGGAGGACATTCTCAGCAAAAATATTCTGTTTTATTTGGGAAATTTTTCGCTGGTCGATGCGCGATCGGTAATTCGCACATTAACTGAACGAGCGCAGTTTTACTTAGAACCGGATCTGATCGAAGAATTAGTCAAAGATCTAGCTGGAGAATTGGGAGAAGTCCGCCCGATCGAACTACAACTTGTCGGCGCTCAACTGCAACAAGAGGACATTAGAACTTTAACTCAATATCAGGAACTAGGAAACAATCCGCAACAAAAATTAGTCGAAAGGTTTCTTGAAGAAGTTATCAAAGATTGCGGTCCGGAAAATGAAGTGGCCGCCCGCCGAGTTTTGTATTTTCTAACAGATGAAGAGGAGATACGTCCCCTAAAAACCCGCGCTGAATTAGCCTCCAATTTGGCTACTTTTGCCGAAGCAGACAAATTAGATTTAGTCTTAGAGCTGTTAGTAAGCTCTGGTTTAGTTTTTCGATGGACGGAACTGCCTGCTGAGCTTTATCAGCTCGTTCACGATTATTTAGTTAGCTTCATTCGCCAGCAGCAAGAATTAGATCAAAAGGCAGAATTTGAGGAACTGCGAAAGCAAAATCAAATTAACCGAGATGAAATTGAACAAATTCGCAAAGACAGAGAGCAAGATGCTTTGCTGTCGGAAGCTAGAGACAAACAGTACCAAGCGGAAGCTCAACTTTACCAAACTCGGAGATGGCAATTGCGGGCGGCGGTTCTAGGAGTGCTTGTACTCGGAGGTGTTTCGGCGATGGCATTCGAGCAAGCGAAACTAGCAGAAAGCGCGCGGCAAGAAGCAGAAAAAAGTCGGACAGATGCCCTAAATTCGGCATCGGAAGCTTTAGTGCTTTCTAATGAAAAAAATCAATTAGGAGTGTTGGGAAATAGTATCAAAATCGGCCGTGATTCTCAGAAAAGTACAGCGCTGCCTGTGGACACTAAAAATCAAATTGCTGAAAGACTCAGACAAGCAGTTTCCGGGGTGCAAGAACGCAACCGTTTCGAGCAGCACAGCAAGTTTGTTTTGGATGTGAGTGTCAGTCCCGACGGCAATTCAGTTGCTTCGGCAAGTGCTGACAAAACTGTTAAATTGTGGACCAAAGAAGGTAAGTTATTAAAAACTTTCAATCACCCGGATAGCGTCACGAGTGTTAGTTTTAGTCCCGATGGGAAAACGATCGCTACTGGTTGTGCCGATCGCACAATTAGAATTTGGCAAGTAGATAACGACAAAAGTGCGATTCCCTACGGGATAGCTTCGCTTCACGGCATTTTATCCGGCCACCGCGATATCGTCACCAGCGTCAGTTTCAGTCCTGACGGCAAAACCCTAGCTTCCGCCAGTCACGACAACACCGTGAAAATCTGGAACCTGGCGAATAAAAAATTGCTGCAAACCTTAACCGGACACAAAGACTGGGTGCTCGGCGTCAGTTTCAGTCCCGACGGCCAAACAATTGCCTCCGCAAGTGTTGACAAAACTGTCAAACTTTGGAACCGAGAAAGTAAAACCCAGAAATTTAAAATTAATCCCAAAACATTAACCAATCATTCTGGAATTGTTTACAGCGTTAAGTTCAGTCCCAATAGTCGAGAACTCGTCTCGGCAAGTGCCGACACCACAGCCAAAATTTGGAATCGAAATGGTGAGGAAATCAGAACTCTCAAAGGACACAACGATGAAGTTGTCAGCGCGAGTTTCAGTCGCGATGGCGAAAAAATCGTCACCGGCAGTGCAGACGATACGGTGAAAGTTTGGAGTCGCAGCGGCACTTTGCTCAATACTTTTCGAGGACATCAAGACGATGTAAGGGGCGTAAGTTTCAGCGGGGACGGCACTATTGCTTCCGCAAGTAAAGACAAAATAGTGAAAATTTGGAAACCGGACAGCACTCCGCTGAATAAGATTTTATCGGGACACGGAGACTGGGTTTACAAAGTCAGTTTTAGCGCTGATAGCAAAACAATTGCTTCTGCTAGCGGGGACAAAACCGTGAGACTTTGGCGGGATGACGGCAGTTTATTCAAAATTTTAGAAGGTCACAAGGATTCTGTTACCTGGGTGAGCATTTCGCCTGATGATAAAACTGTTGCTTCGGCGAGCGACGACAAAACAGTGAAAGTCTGGAGTTTAAACGGCAAACTATTAGATACTCTCAGCCACAGCGGCATTGTTAAAAGCGTGATTTTTAGTCCAGACGGAAAGATAATTGCCGCCGCAAGTGCCGACCGCAAATTGTACCTCTGGCGCTGGAACGGTTCTAAAGCAACTTTGTTTGCAAAACTCGATCACACCAATCCAGTAATTAGCGTTAGCTTCAGTCCCGACGGCAAAACTATTGCTACTGCTACCGCTTCTGAGGACAAGGCAAGCGGGAAGAAAAAGGCTTTTGAAATTACCGGAGAAAAGAGAGTTTACCTGTGGAAATTTAACGGTTCCTCTGCCAAAATTATGAAAACTCTAGACCACCGGGACAGCGTTAAAAATGTTAGTTTCAGTCCCGACGGTAAGACTATTGCTGCTGCTTGTGCTGACAAAAAAGTTTACTTGTGGGGGTTTGATGGAAAGGTAGCAAATTTAACTGAAAAACTCGACCACAGCGATACTGTAGAAAGCGTGAGTTTTAGTCCCGACGGCAAGTTGATTGCGGCGGCGAGTGGGGGAAATACTGTTAAGGTGTGGAATTTTGACGGCAAGAAGGCGCTGCTATCTAAGACGTTAGAATCGAGCGATCGGGTGTTGAGCGTTACTTTTAGTTCGGACAGCAAAACTCTGGCTTTTGCTAGTAGGGATAGGACTGTAATTCTGTTGCCTGTGGAGAATTTGGAACTAAATAATATCATTGCTCGGAGTTGCGAGTGGTTGGGAGATTATTTGCAGAATGACCCGAATGTTGCTGAGGGCGATCGGCTGCTGTGTCTTGGGTTTGGGAAGCAGGCGTTAAATAAGAGGAAGTAAACCTTGTTTGTAGTGAGGAATTCATTTCTCTCTCTGCCGATGAAGAAGGAATTCTCTTCATGACTGCTAACCTAGAGTTTAATTTAGATTACAGTATCTATCTGTTGACTGGTGTTTTTGGCTTTAACTTTGCGCTAAAATTTCCGTAATAAACTGAACTCATTTGGCGGTTCGCCCGCCGCATTAATCCGCAATTCCAACAAAAGGTAAACCGCATGGATGTCAACTCCCAAAATGTCCAACCAATCCCGCCATTCAACGAGACAAACGAGGAAACACCAGAGATAGGTGGCGGTTTGCCCGTAATAGAATATTGGGCAGAACATACATTGTCCCCAGAAGGGCCGAAACTTTGGAAAACTTTGCTGCACAAAAGTGCTTGTTTGTCCTGTTCTTGGGGCACAGGCGGGCAGAAAGGAGGGTTTACAAATGAAGAGGGCGAAAAACTTCAGCGCTGCATGAAAAGCGTCGAAGCAATCTCCGCTGAAATCAAGCCCGCTATCTCAACTCAATTTTTTGAAAAGAAGAGTATTGCAGAACTTCAGCAATTAACTTCAATGGAAGCCGATAGGTTGGGAAGGCTGAGTTTTCCGATGATTTTGCGGGCTGGTTCATCTCATTACGATCGCATTTCTTGGGAAGAAGTTTATCAAATTGCCGAAGCTGCTTTTCGCAAAACCCCGGAACGAGTAGCATCTTACAGTTCCGGCCGCTCTTCCAACGAAGCGGCTTTTCTGCTGCAATTGATGATTAGAGCGATGGGTTCCAATAACTTAGCAGATTGTTCCGATCTCTGCCACGCTCCCTCGACAACTGGCTTAAGCGAAATGTTTGCCACTCGCACCTCGATAGTGAGTCTAGAAAACTTAAAGCAAGCAGATTGCGTCGTGCTCGCGGGTGCGAATTCTGCCTACAACCATCCCCGCTTCATGAACGAATTAATTAAAATTCGCGACAAAGGCGGTAAAATCATTGTAATCAATCCGGTGATGGAAATTGGATTAGTCAAGTTTGGTTCTCCGGCATTTCCCGTCAAGTCGCTCATCCCCGGTTCCGATATTTCCTCCTTATACTTGCAACCAATTCCGGGCAGCGATACGGCGCTATTTGTCGGCATTCAAAAGTCTATAATCGAACAAGGGTTGCTGGACGAAAAATATTTGCAAGCCTATACTGAAGGCTGGGAAGCAGTAGTCCAGCACGCCCGCGAAACCGATTGGGAATCTATTACTAAAACCTGCGGAGTTTCCCAAGCAGAAATTGAGGCAGCAGCCAAAATCATCGGCACTTCAAAGCGGGTTGTATTCGGTTGGGCGATGGGAATTACCCAACACGATAACGGCGTAGATAATGTTTTTAGCATCGCCAACACTGCCTTAATGACAGGAAATGTCGGCAAAGAAGGGGCGGGATTAATGCCAGTCAGAGGACACTCAAACGTCCAAGGATTCGGCTCTATGGGCGTCACTGTGAAGCTGAAAAAAGAAATTCAACAAGCTTTAGAAAAACTGTTAGATCGTCCCCTCAGTTCTGTTAAGGGTTACGAAACTCGATCGCTCATTGAAGCAGCAGATGCAGGCAAAGTCGATACGCTGATCTGTCTGGGCGGCAACTTGTACGGGGCAAATCCAGATTCTAATCAGGCAAAACGCGCTTTAGCCAATGTTGAAACTATTATTTACCTTGCAACTAAACCGAACTTAGGACATTTTAGCGGCTTGGCAAAATACAATACAATTGTGATTCCTGTACTGAATCGATTTGAAAATCCCCATAAAACAACGGTGGAATCAGGGAATAATTTTGTGCGTTTAAATGATGAGGGTGAAACTCATCTCACAAATTCTGATTTGATTCCTGAAGTGCATTTTTTGACAGAATTAGCAAGCAGAATTCACGGTGATTTCCCTGTTGATTGGCGCAGACTTCAAGATACAAAATACGTTCGGCAATTGATTGCTAAAACCATTCCTGGTTATGAAAAGATGGCAACAATTGATGAAACAAAAGAGGAATTCACGATCGGCGGTCGCATTTTTACAGAACCTAAATTTCCTACAGAGTCTGGGAAAGCGAAGATGTTTGTCGCGCCTTTACCTAAGCTGAGATTACCGGAAGCGAAAGAGTTTGGAGGATCGGAATCAACACAGGGTATTGTTGTGGCATTGATGACGGGACGCAGCTATTCTCAGCACAATACTGTGGTTTACAAAATTGATGACAAGTACCGGGGAATGCCGCACCGCAACTGCATTTTGATGAATCGTGCAGATGCAGAAAGCACGGGTTTTCGAGAACATCAGCGGGTTACGGTGCAGGGCAATGTGGGGAAAATGGAAAATGTCGAGGTGATTTATGGGGCGGTTCGTGAGGGTGCTGCTTTGATGTTTTATCCTGAAGTGAATGTGATTTTTCACCCGGAGATTGAAAAGCGATCGGGCACGCCTGCTTACAAGCGCGTACCTGCTTTTGTATACGCGGAAGTATAGAATATCTTATATCATGTCCGGTCGATTAACCATGATTAAGCTTTTGCCTCCGGCCACCAATAGAAATGAGTCAAACCACTGATTAACTGTTTGAGATTTAACAGTTTTCGACATCGCTCAAATAAAACTGCTTCTAATTCATCTAAGTTTTTAAAACAGCGATTGGCTATCGGTTCATTTGTCAGTGGCCACAGTCTTTCTGCTGGTTGGAGTTCCGGCGAGTGTGAAGGCAGACAATACAAATGTATGCCGTCGGGAATTTTCACGCTTTCACTTAAATGCCATCCGGCTCCGTCTACGACTAAAACGACTCTTTTTTTCGGTCCTACTTTCCAATGTCTGGCAAAATCTTCTAAAACTCGCTCGAAAAGCTGGCTGTTGACAAATGGCAGTATCCACCAATATGTTTCTCCTGAACTCGGATGCACAAAACCATATAACCACAACCATTGAAACCGCCAATTAACAACAGCGGTGGCATTACTAAACTCATCCACCCATTCGGGCCTCAAAACAGGTTTCAATCCGAGCCTATGTTCGTCCATTGACCAGACTTCTACGTCGCTTGAAGGGTT